>JASFUV010000010.1:0-11786 GCA_050050155.1 Acidimicrobiia bacterium
GGGAGCTGTTGACATGGCCCGTGTGAAGCGTCCCGACGACCACTGCGCCGGCCAGGACGTCCTGTCCGCCTATCTCGACGGCGAGTTGCGCCCCGGGGAGCTGGACGAGGTCGTTGCCCATCTCGCCGAATGCCTCGACTGCGTCGCCGAGTTCCATCGCATCAAGGAGATGCGGGCCGCCTTGCGCACCCTCCCGGAGCTGGAGCTGCCGGAGCGGCTGCTGCCGTCGACGCACCCCGGGCCGGAGCTGTCGGCGTTGCTCGACGGCGAGCTGGCCACCGTGGAGCAGGAGATCGTGCTCCTCCACCTCGGCGACTGCACGAACTGCCGGGCCGAGTTCCACGAGCTGGACGCGGCCCGGACCGCGATCCGGTCCCTGCCGGGGCTGGAGCCTCCCGAGTTCCTGATGACACGCCGCGACGCGGCGCGAGCCCGGCACCGTTCCCGGTGGCGGGTGGCGACCGCGGCGGCCGCCGGGATGGCGGCTGCCGTCGCCATCGCCGTCGGGGTCTTCGGGGGGCCGCCTCCCACCTCGTCGATCGACGTATCGCAGTTCTCCGATCAGCACAACGCCCGTGCCTCGCTCGAGCCCGGTTTCGGTGTGATCCCGGTGTTCCTGTCGCAGGGGGAGGCGCCGTGAGCCGTTCTCTGCTGCGGTGGGCGCCGGTGGCGGTCGTGGTCGCCGCGCTGCTTGCCGGCTCGGTGGCGCCCGCCCTCGCCGACGATCTCGGCTCGTACCTGGATGAGGCGGAGGCGTCGAGCTACGCGGGACGCCAGGCGACGTGGAGCACCCTCGACGGGGACACCACGTTCGGGGTGGTCTCGGTGGAGCACGCCGGTTCGATGACGATGGTCGAGGGCGCCTCGGGCGACACGATGATCGGGGCCGGCCGGGTGTTCGGATCCAGCGGCGCGGTGGTCGTACACGGCTGGTCGGCGGGCAGCCTCAGCGATCGCTACCAGATGGCGGAACCGGAGGCGGTGAAGCGCCTGGGACGGGACGCCACCTTGCTCACCATCGTGGAGGGGGACGCGGTCCGGGCCCGGATATGGCTGGACGATGCCTCCTCGGCGCCGCTCGGCTCGGAGGTCTACGAAGGGGACGGGTCGCTGTTCCGTCTCAGCTACATGCTCGATTTCACCCCGAACCCGACCCGCCTCTACGCGGCGCTCCGCGACGGCGGCGGTGACTTCGACGTGGCGTTGCCGTCGGATCGGTCCTCGCTGCCGCCGACGGCGGACGGCTACCGCCGCCTCGACGTGTACACGGGCCCGGGCGACGTGGTGCAGGCGTTCTTCACCGACGGGCTCTTCTCGTTCTCGGTGTTCGAGGTGGAAGGCAGCGTCGATACGGCGCCGTTCTCGGACGGCTCGACCGTCGAGATCAACGGCTCCAAGTACCTGCAGATGCTCACCCCGAGCGAGGTGTGGGTGGTGTGGAAGGCCGGCTCGATGTCGTACGTGCTCGTCGGTGACCTGCCCCCCGATCACCTCGCGGAGGTGCTGGGAGAGCTGCCGCATCCGGACGCGGCGAACCTGTTCCAGCGCATCTGGCGGGGCTTGTTCGGCTGATCAGCTCCCGAGGGCGGCGAGGGACGATACGTAGGCGTCGTACTCCCGAATGATCCCGAGCGACTCGGTCGCGATGATGTCTCGCACGATGCCCTCGGCGTCGAGCACGAACGTGGAGCGGGTTGCCGATCCGGTCGGCTCGTTGAAGGCGCCGTAGCTGCGGGCGACGTCGCCGTGGGGCCAGAAATCCGACAGCACGGGGAAGGTGAGGCCGTTCTGCTCGGCCCAGACCCGGTTGGCGTACGGGGTGTCGCAGGTGACGACGACGACGTTGGCGTCGAGGGAGCTCAGGTCGGCGAGGTGATCACGCAGGGTGCACACCTCGTCGGTGCAGTTGCCGGTGAACGGGAATGGGATGAACACCACCAGGGTGCGGTGACCGCGGAACGAGGAGAGGGCGATCGGCGTCTTGTCGGTGCCGGGAAGCTCGAAGTCGGGGGCGGGCGCCCCGATGGTGGCCGTCATGGAGGTCCTTTCACTGCGTCTCGCCAAAGCTAGCGGTGCCGGCGGCGCTGAAACGCGGTCAGTCGAGCAGGGTGCGGGCGGCCCAGCCGACCAGGTCGGTGAGCTCGTCGACGGTGGGGAGATGGGATGGGTCGTCCCACAGGATGGAGAGCGCATCGTCGCTCCAGCGCCGTTCGATCTCGACGCAGAAGGCGGCGGCGTCGCGGGCCCGGTGGCGGTGCAGTTCGAGGCCGACGACCTGCTGGAGGAACTGCTCGGCGTCGTTCGGCTCGGTCCGGCGCCTGCCGTTGGCCTCTTCGATGAGGTCGAGTTGGGGGAGGAGGTCGGCGGCGGCACGCCGCACCGTGTAGTCGGCGTAGCCGTCGACGATGGCGACGAACGCCTGGATGGGAGCGAGACGGCTCTCGTCGTATGTCGAGCCGAGCAGGCCGGAGATGCCGCCCGGGCCGGAGACGAGGCCTTCGATCTGTTCGGGGTCCTGGAGGCCGGTCATGGTTTCCATGAGCCGGGACGGGTCGAACTCGACCGTGTCGTAGAAGGTGCCGACGATGTCGACGAAGTGGCCCCGCAGCCAGGGCACCGCCATGATGGCGTGATGGGTCACCTCGTGGCAGGCGGCCCACAGGCGGATCTGGCGATGGTCGACGCCGTGGTCTTTGGCGAATCCTTCGACGTTCTGGACGACGAGCAGCATGTCGTCGTGGTCGAGGGCGGGGAGGCCGGTGTCGAACTGGCCGAGGGCGCGGTGGCTCATGAACCCGACGGTGGTGCCTGCCTGGATGCCGAGGATGGCGGGCCCCATCGGCTGCAGCATCGCCCCGATGGCGGGGTTGTCGGCAGGGGCGGTCAGCTTGCCGACGAGCGGCTCGACCAGGTACCGGAAGCTCTGCTCGTTCTCGTCGGCCCAGGTGGCGCGGTCGACGGGGTGGAGAGGGCGCGAGGTGCTCACTTCGAGGCTGGTGGCTTCGGCGAGGCGGAGTTGGGCGGCGAGGGTGAGTTCCTGATACTCCTCGGCGACCGTGGGCTCGATCGGCTGGACGACGCCGGTGATCGAGTGCATCACCTCGCGGGCCAGTTTCCAGTTCACCGGGCCGGGTGACTGGAAGAGCTCGAAGAGCCGGTCGAACAGGTTGTCGCTCACGCCGGGGCCTCCGCTCGTGCAGCGCCGAGGATACCGCTGTGCGCTGTCGGCGCCGGGGCGGTGGGGGTCACGGGAGCGTCGGATCCCGGGTCATTCGTCGGGTGGCCGTTCACCGAGCACGACGTCGAAGCTGAGCAGCTCCCCGTCACGGTTGACGTCGAGGGCGACCACGTCGCCGACGTCGAGCCGGTGGAGGGCGCTGATGAGCTGCTCCCGGTTGGAGATGGCGACGCCGTTGGAGGCCACGATGACGTCGCCGATCTCGAGTCCGGCGGCCTCGGCGGCCGATCCGCCCTCGGCGTAGTCCTGGATGAGGGCGCCGGCGGGGACTTCGGCCCCGTCGTCGGCTTGCTGGAACACGTTCTGGAGGCCGACGCCGAGGAAGGCGTGGTGGACGGTGCCGGTGGCGATGAGCTGGTTGACGACCCGATGCACCACTTCGACGGGGATGGCGAACCCGATGCCTTCCGCTCCGGCGCTGCTCACTCCTATGGCGGTGGTGATGCCGATGAGGCGCCCGGTGCCGTCGACGAGGGCGCCGCCGCTCGATCCCTGCTGGATCGGGGCGTCGGTCTGGAGCATGCCGAAGAGCCGGTCGTTGGCGTCGAGGCCGGATCCGGTGATGACTTCTCGTTCGAAGGCGGAGACGACGCCCATGGTGAGGGAGGCGCCTCCCGGCAGACCGAGGGGATTGCCGACTGCGATGGCGACTTCGCCGATCTCCATGGTGTCGGTGGCGCCGAATTCGATGGGGGTGAGCGTTGCGGCGTCGATGCGAAGGACGGCGAGGTCGGTGCGGGCATCGCTGCCGACGATGGTCGCCGCGTAGGTGCGGCCGTCCTGGAACACGACCTGGGCGAGGTCGACGTCCTCGAGGACGTGGTGGTTGGTGACGATGTAGCCGTCCTCGGTGAGGACCACGCCCGAGCCGGACCCGTACAGGTCGAAGCCGGTGGGGCCATCGAAGCCGACCTGGACCGTCACGATCGATGGCACGACCTTGCGGGCGACGGCGGAGGCGTCGACCCCGGTCACCGGGGTGACGGGGGTGGCGCCGGTACGGATGGCGGTGGTGGTGGTGACGGCGGTGGCGGGCGGCGTCGCGGTGTCGTCGAAGACGCCGGTGGCGAAGAGGGCGCCGACGGCGGCGGCTCCGGCGATGCCGGAGAGCAGCGCCAGGAGGAGGAGCGGCCAGCGCCGCGGGCGACGCGGGGCGGGCGGCGGCGCGGTGGGGACGGGATCACCGACCCCGAAGGCGGGATCGGAGCCGGCCCATGGGTCGGCGGTGGCGGGTGATTCGTGGCCGGCGAGGGGGGCGGCGCCGTGGGTCGCGGTCGCCGGCTCGGGGTCCCAGGTGGGCTGCGGCGGTGGTGGTGGCGGGGTGTCGTCGCGGGGTGGGAAGGCCTGCCGGGCGAAGTCGGGTTGGAGGGAGTCGTGCCACGGGGGCGGTTCCGGAGCCGGGGGCGGTGCGGATGGGCGGTCGGGCTCGCGGGGCGCGGCGGCCGGTTCGCCGGCGCGCTCGTCGGGGTCCGGCGAAACCGGATCCTGGTGCGGGGTAGTGTCGTCCACGGAGAGGATTGTATGGCTTCCGACCTGCTAGCCGGACATGGCGCCGCCGACGACGTGGTGGCGGTGAGCGCCGATCCCGTCGATCCGGCGGGGCTGGTGGCGGCCGTCTCGGACCCGGCGTGCGGCGCGGTCGTGCTGTTCCTCGGCACGGTGCGGGATCATTCACCGGGCCGGGAGGGTGTCACCCACCTCGAGTACGAGGTGTATGGCGGGGTGGCGGAGGCGAAGATCGCCGAGGTGGTCGCCGAGGCGCGCGCCCGGTGGCCGCTGGAACGGGTTGCCGTGGTGCACCGGGTCGGCGACCTGGCGGTGGGGGAGATCAGCGTCGGTGTGGCGGTCGGGGCGGAGCACCGGGCGCAGGCCTTGCCCGCCGCCCACTACCTGATCGACGAGGTGAAGGGCCGGGCCCCGATCTGGAAGAAGGAACACTGGCCGGGTGGCGCCGAATGGGTGCGGGAAGACGAGGCGCACCGCCACGAGTAGAGCCGTCCTGTCGTCCGCCCGGGATCAGGAGGGACCGGCGAACGGAGTGAGCCGAGGGGGGTCGCGGTGCGTCAGTGGTCGGTGACGTTCCCCGGATCGGGACCGTCAAGATGCTGCCGAGGCGGCCGATGGTAGTTTGTGGACGCCACCGGAGGCGCTCTCGACGATCGGAGCACGAGCCGGGGGGGATCCGAGAGGAGGCCGTGATGTCCGAGATCACCTGTCCGAGCTGCCAGCAACCGTTCTCCGCCGTGCTCATGGTGTGCCCACACTGCGGCACCGTGCGGGGCGGGCGACCCGAACCGTCACGCCGTGCGAGAGATGCGCAGCTGAAGGGTGCGGATCCCTCCTCCTTTCGGGACGTCCGGGGGGTGACCCTGTTCCTGCAGTTGCTGCTCGCCGCCGGGATCGTCATGTGCGTGGTCGCCGTCTTCGCCCACGTGTCGTACCGGGGCCTGCTCGGTGAGTTCGTCGCCGGCACCTACCGGGGAACGATGCAAGAAGCGCTCGATCTCGAGTCGCGGGTCAACGCGATCGGGGTCAACCGTCTCGGGCTCTACCTGCTGGTCCTCGTCATGCAGATCATCTGGCTCTTCCGCATCTACGGCAATCTTCCCCGGCTGGGGGCGGAACGGAAGTACAAGCAGGGTTGGGCGATCGGAGGATGGTTGGTGCCCTTCCTCAACCTGTTGATGCCCGTCTCGCTCATCCGGGAATCCTGGGCGAAGAGCGATCCGGACATTGAGAGCCCGCCCCCGAGTTCGTCGGCGGCGCCGGCGATCATCATGGTGTGGTGGATCTCGTGGGTTCTCGTCCTCCCCATCGTCGGCAACGTCATGACCGGCGCCGACGACGGGACGCTGTTGGGATTGCGTGAGGCCGTCGCCTGGTGGATCGTGGGTGACGTTGCGATGGCGGCGACGCTGCTGATGGCCTTCCCGGTGGTCCGGTCGGTGGCCCACCGTCAAGAGGCACGCGGCCGCAACCTGGTACTCGCCATGCAGCGCGCCGGCGTCTGAGCTACTCGCCCCGGTTCCCGGTCACCATCAGCGCCGCCTCCCGCACCATCGGGTTGCGGTCCTTGGTGGCGCCCCGGATGGCCGCCTCCACCTCGGGGCCGTCGAACACCGACAGCGCCACCACGCAGCGGCGCCGCACCTGCGGGGGAGCGGCCGTCACCAGTTCGAGCAGGGTCGGGACCGCCGTCTCGTCGCCGACGGCGCCGGCCGCCGCCACCGCCGCCTCCCGGACCAGCACGTCGTCGTCGCCGGCGGCCAGCGCCAGCAGACGGGGCACCACCACCGGATCGCCGATCTCGCCGAGGGCGGTGACCGCCGCCTCCCGCACCCCCACCTCGGGATCCTCGGTGGCCGCCACCAGCGTCGCCAGCGAGGCGGGCGACGCCAAGGCCCCGAGGGTCTCGGCGCATTCCCGCCGCACCACCGGGACGGGATCGTCCCGCACCATCGCCTCCAAGCGTTCCCGGGTGGCGTCGTCGCCATGGCCGGCGCAGGCCGATGCGGCCAGGCGCCGCAGCAGCGGATCGGGGTTCTCGAGGAACGGCCGTGGGTCGGCGACGAGCGAGGCGAGGGTGTCGCGGCCGGTCACGGGTCGAGCCGGTAGCCCACGCCGCGCACGGTGGTGATCCGGGGGGAATCGTCCACCTGTTCCAGCTTGCGGCGGAGGCGCCGGATGTGTTGATCGAGGGTCTTCGAGTCCTCCCAATAGGCCCCCCAGATCTCCTCCAGGAGGACGCCGCGAGGCACGACCCGCCCGGCGCGCTCCATGAGGAGGTGCATCAGCTCGAATTCCTTCTTGGGGAGATCGAACGGGGTGTTCTCCAGCCGGAGGGCGTAGCGGCCGGGATCGAGCACCGCGTTGCCGGCGGTCAGCACCGTCTCGTCCTCCTCGGCGGCGCCGCGGCGCATCGTGGCCCGGATGCGGGCCACCAGCTCGCGGGCCGAGTAGGGCTTGGTGAGGTAATCGTCGGCGCCGAGTTCGAGCGCGGTGACGATGTCGGATTCGGTGTCTTTGGCGGAGACGACGATGACCGGTGTCTCCGACTCGGCCCGGATGCGGCGCAGCACGTCGAGGCCGCTGAGGCCGGGCAGCATCAGGTCGAGCAGGATCACGTCGGGACGCGACGACCGGAACTGCACCAGCGCGGTGCGGCCGTCGAGGGCGGCGGAGACGTGGAATCCCTCAACCTCGAGCGTCACCTGCAGCGCTTCGACGTACGACGGTTCGTCTTCGACGATGAGCACGTTGAGCACGTCACTCCCTCCAGAGTGGGATCTTGACCCGGAAGACGCTGCCCTCACCGGGCTGCGACTCGACTTCGACGGTTCCGTCGTGGTTGTGGACGACGTGGCGGACGATGGCGAGCCCGAGCCCGGTCCCGCCGGTGTCGCGGCTGCGTCCCCGATCGACCCGGTAGAAGCGCTCGAAGATGCGGTCGAGGTGGCGTTGCGGGATGCCGGGGCCGTGGTCCTCGACCTCGAAGACGCCGAACCCTCCGTCGGTGTGGCCCCTGATCCACACCGACGCCGGCGCGTCGGGATCCTGGACCCGCGTGTACTTGATGGCGTTCTCGATGAGGTTGCTGGCGACCGAGACGAGCTGGCGCTCGTCGCCGGAGAGGATCGTGTCGCCGACGTAGCCCAGCTCGACGTCGATGCGGTACGTCTCGGCGAGGAGCCGGGTCTTCTCCCGGGCCGCCTCCAGCACTTTGCGGAGGGGGACCGCCACCCGGTCGGGCGCGGCGTCCTCGACGGTGGCGAGATCGAGGATGTCGTCGATGAGGGCGGTCATGCGGGCGGCCTCGTCCCGGAGCCGTGCCACCATCCGGGTGTGGACGGTTGGATCGTCGGAGGCGGCGATGGCCTCGGCGAGGATCTGGAGCGCCCCCAGCGGCGTCTTCAGCTCGTGGCTGGCGTTGGCGACGAAGTCGCGCCGCATCGCCAGGATGCGGGCCCGATCGGTGAGGTCTTCGACGAAGAGGACCGCCCCGGCCGGCGACCCGGAGACGGTGAGCGGCATGGCGTGAAGCGCCAGGTTGCGCCGTTTCGGGGTGTACACCTCGAGGCTGCGGGTCGACTCGGTGCCGTCGGCGACCACCTCGGTGATCATCTGCTCCAGGGTCACTCCGGCCAGGGCGTCGCCGTGACGCGCCTCGAGGTAGCGGGTCGCCACCGGGTTGCCGTACACGATGGTCCCGCCGGTGTCGACGATCAGGATGCCGAGGTCGGCGGCGGCGACCGCGGCGGTGATCGTCTCGGCGCGGTGCTCGACGGTGCGGATGCGCTGCTGGAGGTCCTCGATGGCGGACCGCAGCGTGCCCAGGTTCGGCTCGGGCCGGGTGTCGCCGAGGGCCGAGGAGACGGCGCGGAGCACGGCGTGGTGGCGCCGCCGGTGCACCACCAGGGCGATCGCCAGCACGATGGCGGCGGCGCATGCGAGCAGCATCAGAGCGAGCATCAACCGGACTATAGGGACGGGTTCCGGCCTCTTCGGCAGAATTCACCTGGAGTTCACCTTGGGTCCTGTTCCCGGTCACCTCGGGTGTGTACGTTGCTGGTACGGCAGGAATTGATGCTCCGGTCGGACGGCCAGACGGCAGCGCCCAAGGTGCCCTGGCCAAGGAGAGACCAAGTCCTCCGATGCCGGCCGGGTCGGATTCACACCTCCGACCCGGCCGGCCTCCTCCCTCCGACGACGCCGGTCCCGGCGCGGAACGGGGACGACCCGTTTCGGGCCCCATTTCGAAGAATTCACCTCGGGTTCACCTTGGGTCCTCATCCGGGTCACGTCGTTTCCGTACGTTGCCGAGGCGAAGGGGCGTGATGCCTACGTGTCACCCCGGCG
Source organism: Acidimicrobiia bacterium (assembly GCA_050050155.1). GTDB lineage: Bacteria > Actinomycetota > Acidimicrobiia > Spongiisociales > UBA5794 > CAYQEC01. Next base: position 9,095 of record JASFUV010000010.1, read on the forward strand.
AAGCGAATACGCGAGAGAAGGAAGCCCACCTCATATGAAGACGACGAAGAGATCCTTCGTGGGGCTGCTGCTGGTGCTGGCGATGCTGGCCGCCGCCTGCGGGAGCGACAGTGAGGACACCACCACCACGGCTGCGGCCGGGGACGCCACCACGACCACGGCGGCCATGGCCGACGACACGACGACGACCGAGGCGATGGACCTCTCGGCCGATCTCCTCGGAGCCGGGGCTTCGTTTCCCGCTCCCATCTACCAGGAGTGGATCGGCGAGTACAGCGCCAACGTGGAGCCCGGCGTGTCGATCAACTACCAGTCGATCGGCTCCGGCGGCGGTGTCGAGCAGTTCATCGGTCAGCAGACCGACTTCGGTGCCTCGGACGCGTTCCTCTCCGACGAGGATCTCGCCGCGGCGGCAGACGCCCGCGGCTGTGAGGCCGTTCACATCCCGACCGTGTTCGGCGCGGTCTCGCTCGGCTACAACCTGGACGGCGTCGATTCGCTGACGCTCGACGGGCCGACGCTGGCGGACATCTTCCTCGGCAACATCTCGAATTGGAACGATCCGGCCATCACGGCGCTCAACCCGGGTGTCGACATGCCGGACGAGGCGATCATCGTGGCGCACCGGTCCGACGGTTCCGGCACGACCAGCATCTTCACCACCTACCTGTCGGACGTGTCCGACGAGTGGGCCAACGGTCCGGGCGCCGGCAAGGAAGTCCAGTGGCCGGCTCCGACCGAGGTCGGCGGTGAGAAGAACGACGGTGTCGCGGCTGCGATCCAGCAGAACCCGGGCGCCATCGGCTACATCGAGCTGTCGTACGCCATCGAGACCGGGATTCCGGTCGCCGACATGATCAACGCCGACGGGAACGCCATCACCCCGACCCTCGAGTCCACCGCAGCGGCCGCCGACGGGATCCAGATCCCCGACGACCTGCGGTTCAACATCCTGGGCGTGGGCGGCGAGGGCTACCCGATCGCAGGCGCCACCTGGCTCCTGGTGTGGCATTGCGGCTACGACGAGAACGTCGCCGCGGCCCTCAAGAACTGGATCACCTGGGATCTGACGCAGGGCGACGACCTCGCGCAGGAGTTGCTGTACTCGCCGCTCCCGGCGTCGCTCGAGGCCAAGGCGCTCGCCAAGGTCGACATGATCAACGACGAGGGCTGATCGTTCTCGTTCCAGCCGAGACGAACAGCTAGGTTTTGCGGGTCCCGGATTCCGGGACCCGCACAACCACACCCACAGGCTCCGACCCCCACAGAGGACTGATGACGACGACGACCGACACCCAATCCGGCGCCCCGCACCGTCCCCCGCTGGCGGGGAAGAAATCGGTGGCGGACAAGTGGTTCCGCCGGGGGCTCGCCATCGCCGGTGGCAGCGTCCTGCTCATCCTGGCCACGATGCTGATCTTCACCGTGATCGACGCCTGGCCGGTCTTCCGCCACCAGGGGTTCAGCTTCATCACGAGCAGCACGTGGGATCCGGGGGTGTCCCGCACCGAGGTGACGGGGCAGTACGGGGCGCTGGCGTTCATCGTCGGCACCCTCGTCACCGCCGGCATCGCCCTGGTGATCGCGGTGCCCCTGTCGATCGGGACCGCCCTCTACCTGACCCAGGTGGCCCACCGCAGGGTCCGCAACCCGCTCACCTACGCCATCGAGCTGCTGGCGGCGGTCCCCAGCGTGGTGTACGGCCTGTGGGGCCTCCTCTTCTTCGTCCCGACGGTGTTGCGTCCTGCCATGGACTTCATCGCCGAGACCCTCGGTGGGTTCATCCCGTTCCTGGCACCGCCCGTGATCACGTACAACTACTTCGCGGCCGGGGTGGTGCTCTCGATCATGATCCTCCCCATCATCACCGCGGTGACCCGGGAGGTGATGTCGAAGACGCCGGCGAGCGAGATCGCCGCCGCCTACGCCCTCGGCGCCACCCGCTGGGAGATGATGCGGTCGGTCGTCCTGCCCCGGGCCCGCCCCGGCATGATCGGCGCCACCATGCTCGGCCTGGGGAGGGCGTTGGGTGAGACCATCGCCGTCGCCATGCTCATCGGCGGTTCCAAGCAGATCGGCGACAGCATCTTCAAGGGGGGCCAGTCGATGGCCGGCATCATCGCCGTGACCTTCCAGGAGGCCGCTCCGGAGAACGTCAAGGCCCTCATCGGGGTCGGCGTGGTGCTGTTCATCATCACCATCGTCGTCAACATGCTGGCCCGCGCCATCGTGCTGCTCACGGGCGGGCACGTCACCGGGGACGCCGCGGTATGAGCCTCTCGACCGCCACTCCCGACACCGGCACCGGTCTCCGTATCCGCACCCCCGTCGCGGCGGCCCGGAGGCGCAAGGACCGTTTCATGACCGGCCTGCTGTTGCTGGCGGTGACGCTGGCGCTGATCCCGATCGTCCTCATCATCTACCAGGTGGTGTTGCGGGGCTTCGGGGCGATGACCTGGGATTTTCTCACCTCGACCCAGCTCTTCTCGCAGCGGACCGAAGGCGGCGGCTACCTCAACGGTCTCTTCGGGACCCTCTACATGCTGGTGATCGCCATCGTCGTGGCGGTCCCGCTCGGGATCGGCACCGCCACCTTCGTGGTGGAGTACTCCGACTCCAAGCTGAGCCCGATCATCCGGTTCTTCACCGACGTCATGACCGGGGTGCCGTCGATCTTCATCGGCCTCTACAT
>JASFUV010000011.1:0-11743 GCA_050050155.1 Acidimicrobiia bacterium
GGGTGATAACACGGAGATGACGGTGGAGTTGATTGCGCCGATCGCGATGGATGAGGGGTTGCGGTTCGCGATTCGTGAGGGTGGCCGGACGGTGGGTGCCGGCCGGGTCATCAAGATCCTGAAGTAAAGAGGACACCATGGCAGAGGAACATCGGATCCGGATTCGCCTCAAGGCGTACGACCACTCGGTGGTCGACGAGTCGGCGCGCAAGATCGCCGAGACCGTGATCCGCACCCAGGCGAAGATCAAGGGCCCGGTGCCGCTGCCGACCCGGATCCACCGCTACTGCGTGATCCGGGGACCACACGTGGACAAGACCAGTCGGGAGCATTTCGAGATCCGCATCCACAAGCGGCTCATCGACATCCTCGAGCCGACCCCGAAGACGGTCGACTCACTGATGCGCCTCGACCTGCCGGCCGGAGTGGAAGTGGAGATCAAGACGTGAAGACGATCCTCGGCGAGAAGTTGGGCATGACCCAGATCTTCGACGACGAATCGCGGGCGATTCCGGTGACCGTCATCAAGGCCGGTCCGGTGCACGTCACCCAGATCAAGCGTCCGGAGACGGACGGCTACGCCGCGGTCCAGATCTCCTTCAAGGAACTGGCCGCCCGTCACGTCACCAGGCCCACCGCCGGTCACTTCGCCCGTTCCGGGGTCGCCCCCGGCAAGCACCTCCTCGAGGTGCGGGTCGACGACCCCTCCGCGTTCGAGGTCGGACAGGAGATCACGATCGCTGAGCTGTTCAAGGAGGGCCAGAAGGCCGACGTCACCGGAGTGTCCCGCGGCAAGGGCTTCGCCGGCTCCATGAAGCGCCACAACTTCAAGGGGCAGGGCGCCTCCCACGGAGCCCACAAGGTGCACCGTGCGCCGGGATCGATCGGCGCCTGCGCCACCCCGGCGCGGGTGTTCAAGGGAAAGCGTCTCCCGGGTCGCATGGGAGGCGAACAGCGCACCGTGCTCAGCCTCGACATCGTCAAGGTCGACGCCGAGCGGCACCTGCTCATGGTGCGCGGTGCGGTACCGGGAGCCAAAGGCGCTCTCGTCGCGATCAGGGAGGCGGTGAAGCAACGTGGCTGACAAACTGCTCGCCGAGCTGTACGCCGCCGACGGGACGCGCACCGGAGAGGTGGAGCTGGCGCCCGAGATCTTCGGCATCGAGCCCAATGTCCCGGTGATGCACCAGGTGGTCACCGCCCAGCTGGCGGCGGCCCGTTCCGGGACCGCCTCCACCAAGACCCGTGGCGAGGTGCGCGGCGGCGGCCGCAAGCCGTGGCGCCAGAAGGGTCTGGGCCGGGCCCGCCACGGCTCGAACCGTTCCCCGCAGTGGATCGGCGGCGGTGTCGCCCATGGTCCCAAGCCCCGCAGCTACGCGCAGCGCACCAACAAGAAGATGAAGCGCCTCGCCCTGCGCAGCGCCCTCTCCACCCGGGCCGCCGACGGCCAGATCAAGGTGGTCGAGACGTTCGGGGAGTGGGAGACGCCGAAGACCAAGAACGCCGTCGCCCTGCTCGACGCCATCGGGGCGTCCGGCAAGGTGCTGCTCCTCGCCGAGGATCACGAGAAGGTGGCGATCGCCTCCTTCCGCAACATCGGCCGGGTCATCGCAAGCAGCGTCGGCCAGGCCAACACCTACGACGTGCTGTGGGCGGACACCGTGGTGATGAGCCGCGGCACCCTCGAGCTCGGCCAGTCGGCCCCGCGGGGGAGTGAGGCCCACGCGGCGAGTGCAGGCGGAGACGAGCCCGACGACGGGGAGGCATCGTGAAGAAGGACCCACGCGACGTGGTGCTCGCCCCTGTGGTGTCGGAGAAGTCCTACGACCTCATCCAGGAGGCCAACACCTACACCTTCCGGGTGGACCCGCGCTCCAACAAGACCGAGATCAAGCAGGCCGTGCAGAAGATCTTCGACGTGCGGGTGGTGTCGGTGAACACCATGAACCGCGCCGGGAAACAGAAGCGCACCGGCTGGGTCGTGGGGAGGCGCCGCAACACCAAGCGGGCGCTGGTGAAGCTCGCCATCGGCGATTCCATCGACATCTTCGAGGTTTGAGAACATGGGTGTGAAGAAACTGAAGCCGACATCGCCGGGACGCCGGTTCCAGACCGTCTCCGATTTCGAGACGGTGACGGCCTCCAAGCCGGAGAAGAGCCTGCTCGGCAAGCAGAAGCGTTCCTCGGGTCGCAACACCCAGGGGAGGATCACGTCGCGCCACCGTGGCGGAGGCCACAAGCGCCGCTACCGCATCGTCGACTTCCGTCGCACCAAGGACGGCATCCCGGCCAAGGTCGCCACGATCGAATACGACCCGAACCGCAACGCCCGTATCGCCCTCCTTCACTACGCCGACGGCGAGAAGCGCTACATCCTCGCCCCGGTGGGGGTGGCGGTGGGCGACCGCCTCGAGTCCGGCTCGGGCGCCGACATCCGCCCCGGCAACGCCCTGCCGCTGCGCAACATCCCCACCGGCACCGTGGTGCACGCGGTGGAGCTGCGCCCCGGCGGCGGCGCCAAGATGGGCCGGGCCGCCGGCACGGCCATCCAGCTCATGTCGAAGGAGGGCGACCTCGCCCTGCTGCGGCTTCCCTCGGGGGAGATGCGCCAGGTGCTGCTCGACTGCCGGGCCACGGTGGGCCAGGTCGGCAACACCGAGGCGGAGCTGGTCAAGGTCGGCAAGGCCGGACGGAACCGGTGGAAGGGCAAGCGCCCCCAGACGCGGGGCGTCGCCATGAACCCGGTCGATCACCCGCTGGGAGGCGGCGAGGGCCGCAGCTCCGGCGGCCGTCACCCGGTGAGCCCGTGGGGCAAGCCGGAGGGGCGCACCCGCAAGGCAAACAAGGCGAGTGACAAGCTCATCGTTCGTCGCCGCACGAAGAAGGGTCGGAGGTAGCCGATGGCACGGAGCCTGCGTAAAGGGCCGTTCGTTGACGACCACCTCGTCCGCAAGATCGAGGCGGCCAACGCGAAGGGCGAGAAGAAGGTCATCCGCACCTGGAGTCGTCGCTCGACGATCATCCCGGAGATGGTGGGTCACACCATCGCGGTCCACGACGGACGCAAGCACGTCCCGGTCTACGTCAGCGAGTCGATGGTGGGTCACAAACTCGGGGAGTTCGCCCCGACCCGCACCTTCCGCGGCCACGCCGGAGAGCGCTCGGTGAGGAAGCGATGAGGACGCACGCCCAAGCCCGATACATCCGGCAGTCGCCGTACAAGGTGCGGCGGGTGCTCGACCTCGTCCGGGGCCTCCCGGTCGCCGAGGCGCGCAGCGTGCTCGATTTCACCAACCGGCGTTCCGCCCCCGCCATCCGCAAGGTGCTCGACTCGGCGGTCGCCAACGCCGAGCACAACCTGGCGCTCGATGCCGACGAGCTGGTGGTGGTCGAGGCGCACGCCGACGAGGGCCCGACCCTCAAGCGCTGGCGGCCGCGGGCGCGGGGTCGCGCCACCCGGATCCGCAAGCGCACCAGCCACATCACGATCGTGGTGGCCGACGAGAACGACGACGAGGAGAACTCCTGATGGGACAGAAGATCCACCCCTACGGGCTCCGCCTCGGGATCGTCACCGACTGGAAGTCACGCTGGTACAGCGACAAGGACTACGCCGATCAGGTGAGCGAGGACAACAAGATCCGCCGCTACCTGCACGGTGAGTTGAAGCGCGGCGCCGTGTCCCGCATCGACATCGAGCGCATCGGCGACAAGAAGGTGCAGATCGACGTTCACACCGCCCGTCCCGGCGTCGTCATCGGTCGCTCCGGCTCGGAGGCCGAACGTCTTCGCAGCGGGCTGGAGAACCTGACGAGCCGCATGGTGAAGTTCAACGTCATCGAGGTCCAGAACCCCGAGCTCGACGCCAAGCTGCTGTCGCGCAGCGTCGCCGACCAGCTCGAGGGCAGGGTCTCGTTCCGGCGTGCCATGAAGCGGGCCGTGTCCACGGCCCTCAAGGCCGGGGCCGAAGGGGTCCGGGTCCAGGCGTCGGGCCGCCTCGGTGGCGCCGACATGGGGCGGCGTGAGTGGTACCTGGAAGGCCGGGTCCCGCTCCACACCCTCCGCGCCGACATCGATTTCGGGCAGTCCACCGCCCAGACCACCGTGGGCGCCATCGGCGTCAAGGTGTGGGTGTACAAGGGCGACGTGCTGCCATCGCTGCAATCCAGCAGGGAGAAGATCGCGGCCGAGGCCCGCCTCGCCGCCGGTGGCCCCGCCAAGCGCCGCAGGGCGCCGGCCAAGTCCCGTGCCGAGCAGGCTGCGGGGAGCGGCGGAGGACGCCGTCTCATCGAGGCCGGTGGCGGCAAGCGCATCGTCGAGGCCGGTGGCGGCAAGCGCCGCGAAGGCGGTCGCCGTCTCATCGAGGCCGGTGGCGGCAAGCGCATCAGCACCGCCGAGGCGAAGGGCGAGTTCGAAGAGGCCCGGGTCGAGGCCGAGGAGACCCTCGCCGCTCCCGCGCCGGGGACCGGGGCCGAGGCCGTGACGGAGACGGCCGCGGCTGTGGAGGCAGCCGTCGGAGCCGCCCCCGAGACGCCGGAGGAGGCCGCCCCCGAGACGCCGGAGGAGGCCGCCCCCGAGGAGACCGAGGCGCAGGCCGAGACCGAGGCTGCGCCCGAAGAGGCCGCGCCCCAGGCGGCAGCCGAAGAGGCCGCGCCCCAGGCGGCAGCCGAAGAGGCCGCGCCCGAGACGGCGGAGGCCGGCGCGAGCGACGACGAGGAGGTGACCTGATGCTGATGCCGAAGCGCACCAAGTACCGCAAGGTGCAGAAGGGCCGGATGACCGGGAAGGCCAAGGGCGGCAGCAGGGTCAGCTTCGGGGAGTTCGGGCTGCAGGCGCAAGAACCCGGATGGGTGACCGCCCGCCAGATCGAGGCGGCCCGTATCGCCATGACCCGGGCCATCAAGCGCGGCGGCAAGGTCTGGATCAACATCTTCCCCGACCGTCCCGTCACCGAGAAGCCCGCCGAGACCCGGATGGGCTCCGGCAAGGGCAACCCGGAGTACTGGGTGGCGGTCGTCAAGCCCGGCCGTGTCATGTTCGAGATGGCCGGCGTGACCGAGGACCTGGCCCAAGAGGCCATGCGCCTCGCCAGCCACAAGCTGCCCATCAAGACCAAGTTCGTGAGGCGGGAGGAGCTGTGAAAGCCGACGAGCTGCGTGCCCTCAACGCCTCCGAGCTCGCCGAGAAGCTCGACGAGGCCAAAGAGGAACTGTTCAACCTCCGCTTCCAGCTGGCCACCAACCAGCTGGACAACACGACGCGCATCCGCCAGGTGCGCCGTGAGATCGCCCGCGTCAAGACGGTGATCCGCCAGCAAGAGATCGCCGCCTGGTCGCGGCTGTACGAGGAGGAAGAAGCCTGATGGAGCGTGCCAGCCGCAAGGTCCGGATCGGCATCGTCGTTTCGGACGCGCGCGACAAAACGGTTACGGTAGAGGTCGTCGATTCCAAGCGGCACCCGAAGTACGGCAAGACGGTGCAGGTTCGGAAGCGGTTCCACGCCCACGATGAGCAGAACGGCGCGCGTCTGGGCGACACGGTCAAGATCGAAGAAACCCGTCCCCTCTCGAAGACGAAGCGGTGGCGGATCAGTGAAGTCGTGGAGCGAGCGAAGTGATTCAGCAGGAGACCCGCCTTCGGGTCGCGGACAACACCGGAGCCCGCGAGCTCCTCTGCATCCGCGTCCTCGGAGGCTCCGGCCGGCGCTACGCCTACCTCGGCGACGTCATCGTCGGCACCGTCAAGGACGCCATTCCCGGCGGCGCCGTCAAGAAGGGCGAGGTGGTGAAGGCGGTCGTGGTGCGCACCCGCAAGGAGAGCCGCCGCCAAGACGGCACCTACATCCGCTTCGACGACAACGCCTGCGTCATCATCAACGACCAGCAGCAGCCCCGCGGCACCCGCATCTTCGGGCCGGTGGGCCGGGAACTGCGCGACAAGCGCTTCATGCGCATCGTCTCACTCGCCCCGGAGGTGCTGTGATGAAGCTCCGTTCCGGCGACACCGTGCGCGTCATCTCGGGCAAGGACAAGGGCACCGAGAGCCGCATCGCCAAGGTGATGCCGCGCAAGAACAAGATCATCGTCGAGGGCGTCGCCACCGCCAAACGTCACCAGCGCCCTCAGGGCCAGACCATGCAGGGCGGCATCATCGACAAGGACATGCCGATCGATGCCTCCAACGTCATGATCGTGTGCCCCGAATGCGGCCCGACCCGCATCGGCGCCCGCATCGACGACGAAGGCCAGAAGTACCGGATCTGCCGCAAGTGCGGGGGTGACCTCGGATGACCGCGCGCCTCAAAGAGCAGTACCAGAACGAGATCAAGGGCCGCCTCTTCGAGGAGTTGGGGCTCGACAACGTCATGCAGGTGCCCCGTCTCTCCAAGATCGTCGTCAACATGGGCGTCGGCGACGCGGCGCAGGACGCCAAGCTGATCGACTCGGCCATCGAGGACATGCGCATCATCACCGGCCAGCAGCCGAAGGTGAACCGGTCCCGCAAGTCGATCGCCAACTTCAAGCTGCGGGCCGGCCAGGCCGTCGGGGTCTCGGTGACGCTGCGCGGCGACCGGATGTGGGAGTTCTTCGACCGGCTCGTCGCCACCGCGATTCCCCGCATCCGCGACTTCCGGGGCCTCAGCCCGAGGGGATTCGACGGGAGCGGCAACTACAGCTTCGGCGTCACCGAGCAGCTCATCTTCCCCGAGATCGACTACGACAAGATCGCCAAGGTGAGGGGCATGGACATCACGTTCGTGACTACCGCCGCCAACGACGCGCAGGGCAGAGCGCTGCTCGACGCGTTCGGATTCCCGTTCCGCCGGCAACAAGTAGGTGTGTGATGGCAAAGAAGGCGCTGATCGCCAAAGCCAACCGGAAGCCGAAGTTCGCGGTCCGGTCGTACCACCGCTGCCGCCGCTGCGGCCGGCCGCGGGCGTACCTCCGCAAGTTCGGCATGTGCCGTATCTGCGTCCGTGAACTCGCCCATCGCGGCGAGCTCCCCGGGGTGAGAAAGGCCTCGTGGTAGCGATGTACACCGATCCCATCGCCGACATGCTGACCCGGATCCGCAACGCCAACCAGGCGCTGCAGCCCGAGGCCACGATGCCCGCCTCCACCCTCAAGGAGGAGATCGCCAAGATCCTCTCCGTGGAGGGCTACGTCGACAGCTACAAGGTCGAAGACGCCCGGGTGGGCAAGGAGCTCACCGTCCGTCTCCGCTACGGCACGGATCGCCAGCGGGTCCTCCAGGGGCTGCGGCGGATCTCGACGCCGGGACACCGGGTCTACAAGGGCGCCACCGACATCCCCCGGGTGCGCGGCGGGCTCGGCGTGTCCATCGTGTCGACGTCCGAGGGTCTGCTGACCGACCGCGAGGCGCGGCGCCGCAACGTCGGCGGCGAAGTGCTGTGCGAGGTGTGGTGACGCGATGAGTCGTATCGGCAACAACCCCATTCCGGTGCCGGACGCGGTCGACGTGAAGATCGACGGCAGCCGGATCACCGTCAAGGGCCCGAAGGGCACCCTCGAGCGCGTCGTCGACAGCCGGATCAGCGTCGACCAGGAGGGCGCCACCCTGGTGCTGCGCCGCGCCGACGACGAGGGCGAGACCCGGGCCCGCCACGGCCTGACCCGGGCCCTCCTCAACAACATGGTCGTCGGGGTCTCCGAAGGGTTCCGCAAGGACCTGCAGATGGTGGGCGTCGGCTACCGGGCCAACCTGCAGGGCTCACGCCTCGAGCTCCAGGTGGGGTTCTCGCATCCCGTCGTGGTCGAAGCGCCCGACGGGATCGCCTTCGAGGTCCCGGAACCGACCCGCATCGGCATCAGCGGCATCGACAAGGAGCTGGTGGGGCAGGTCGCCGCCAACATCCGCAAGGTGCGTCCCCCCGAGCCTTACAAGGGCAAGGGGATCCGCTACGTGGGCGAGCAGGTTCGCCGCAAGGCAGGCAAGGCAGGAGTCACAGCATGAGGGGTTCCCGAACCGACGCGCGGCATCGCCGCCACGTCCGGGTGCGCAAGACGGTGCATGGGTCGCAGGAGCGCCCGCGTCTCGCCGTGTTCCGCAGCAACCGCTACATCTACGCCCAGGTCATCGACGACGACGGCGGCCGCACACTGGTTGCCGCATCGTCCCGCGAGGCGGCACTGAAGGAGCGCACCCTCACCGTCGAGACCGCGGCCGAGGTCGGGAAGCTGATCGCGGCCCGCGCCGGCGAGGCGGGGGTGAGCCAGGTGGTGTTCGACAGGGGCGGGTTCCCCTACCACGGGCGGATCAAGGCCGTGGCCGACGCCGCCCGCGAAGCCGGATTGAAGTTCTGAGTCAGAGAGGAGGCAGCGTGAGCGACAACCGATCCGATCGCGGCCGAGGCCGCGGATCCGAGCGTACGCGCGAGGCCCCCGAGTTCGACGAGAGGGTCATCGCCATCAACCGGGTCGCCAAGGTCGTCAAGGGCGGCAGGCGGTTCTCGTTCACCGCGCTCGTCACCGTCGGCAACGGCAAGGGCAAGGTCGGCATCGGCTACGGCAAGGCGAAGGAGGTCCCGAGCGCCATCCAGAAGGGCATCGAGATCGCCCGCAAGTCCATGGTCGACGTCCCCATGGCGGGCGCCACGGTGATCCACGAGATCGTCGGCGTGCAGGGCGCCTCCCGCGTGCTGCTCAAGCCGGCGGCGCCCGGCACCGGCGTCATCGCGGGCGGAGCCGTTCGCCAGATTCTCGAAGCCGCCGGGATCCACGACGTCCTCGCCAAGTCGCTCGGCTCGCCGACTCACGTCAACGTCGCCAAGGCCACCATGAACGCCATCACCGGGCAGCAGACCCCCGATCAGGTGGCACGGGCCCGCGGCAAGCGGCCCGAGGAGATCTTCCCGCCGGCGCTGCTCGCCGCCTACCGCTCCGCCGAGCTGATGAAGACCGAGGTGGGGAGCTGACGATGGCGAAGTCCCTGAAGATCACGTTGGTGCGGAGCACGATCGGCCAGAAGCCCAAGATCCGGGCCACGGTCGAGAGCCTCGGGCTCCGCAAGATCCGCCAGTCGGTGGAGCGTCCGGACACGCCGGACGTGCGCGGCATGGTGACCCGCGCTCGGCACCTGCTGGACATCGAGGAGGTCTGATGAAGCTCCATCATCTCCGCCCTGCCGCCGGTGCCAAGCAGCGGAAGATCCGCGTCGGGCGCGGCGAGAGCGGCCGTCGCGGCAAGACCGCAGGCCGCGGCACCAAAGGGCAGAAGGCACGCGGCGCGGTCCGCCCCGGGTTCGAGGGCGGCCAGATGCCGTTGCAACGCCGTCTCCCCAAGCTCAAGGGATTCAAGAACCGCAACAAGGAGGTGTTCGTCGTCGTCAACGTCGACCGCCTCGCCGAGTTCGACGCCGACGGAACGGTGACGCCGGACGATCTGCGGGCTCGCGGCATCGCCAAGAAGCGGGGTCGGATCAAGATCCTCGGCGAGGGTGAGCTCGATCGTGCCCTCACCGTGAAGGCGCACGCCTTCAGCCTCGGCGCCGCGGAGAAGATCCGCGCCGCCGGCGGCACCGTCGAAGTCGTCGACTGATGCACCTGCCGCTGCCGTCCCCGTCCAGCGCCCACCGTGGCAGACCCGCGACCCTGGTGGGTGGCTAACCTCTCCGCGAACCCGACAAGGATACCGAAGCCCCATGCTCTCCGTCTTCCGCAACATGTTCCGGATCCGGGACCTCCGGAACAAGATCCTCTTCACGCTGGGGATCTTCGCCATCTACCGGCTCGGCACCGCGGTCCCGGTTCCCGGGATCGACCTCACCGCCCTCAAGCTGGCACGGGATCAGGCAGACCAGAACGGCTTCCTCGGGCTCCTCAACCTGTTCTCCGGCGGGGCGCTCGAGAACCTGTCGGTGTTCTCGCTGGGGATCATGCCCTACATCACCTCGTCGATCATCATGCAGCTGCTGGCGGTGGTGATCCCCAAGCTGCAGTCCCTCCAAGACGAGGGCGAATCGGGCCGCAAGGTGATCACCCAGTGGACCCGGTACCTGACGGTGGCCATCGCCCTCATCCAGTCGACCAGCTTCACGTTCCTGTTCCACAACGGGTCGTTCTTCGGGACCGACCTCGTTCCCGACTACTCGACCCGCAACGTGCTGACGATCATCCTCACGATGACGGCCGGGACCGCCCTCATCATGTGGCTCGGTGAGCTCATCACGCAGCGAGGGGTCGGCAACGGCATGTCGCTGATCATCTTCGTCAGCATCGTCAGCCAGCTGCCGTCGCAGTTCGCCTACCTGTACTCCAACTCGGCGCGGTACCAGTTCTACGCGGTGTCGGCCATCATGCTCGCCCTCACCGTCGGCATCATCTTCATCGACCAGGGGCAGCGCCGGATCCCAATCCAGTTCTCCCGCAGGGTGCGGGGACGCAAGGTCCTCGGCGGGCAGAGCACCTACATCCCGCTCAAGGTGAACATGGCCGGCGTCATCCCCGTCATCTTTGCCACCAGCGTCATGTACTTCCCGGTGCTGATCGCCTCCTCGATCCCGTCGAGCGGATGGGGGGCGGCGGTGCGGGACTGGATCGACCGCAACCTGCTGTCGTCGAGCGGCGGGGGAGGGCTGTCGCCCACCCTGCCCTACATCATCATGCTGGCGATCCTGGTGGTGTTCTTCACCTACTTCTACACCGCCATCCAGTTCGACCCGGAGCGCCAGGCGGAGACCATCCAGCGACAGGGTGGGTTCATCCCGGGCATCCGCCCGGGCCGGGCCACGGTACGCCACCTCGAACATGTGCTGAGCCGGATCACCCTCCCCGGATCGCTCTACCTCGCCGTCGTGGCGGTGGCGCCGTCGCTCATGGGGTGGTACTGGCACATCCCCGTCGGTCTCAGCGGGGTGTCGATCCTCATCGTGTCCGGGGTGGCCCTCGAGACCATGAAGCAGATCGAGAGTCAACTCATGATGCGCAACTACGAAGGGTTCTTGTCCTGATGGGCCGGCGACTGCTGTTCCTCGGCCCTCCGGGAGCCGGCAAGGGCACCCAGGCCGTTCGTCTCGCCCGCGCCATCGGCGTCCCCCACATCTCCACCGGCGCCATGCTGCGCCAGGCGGTCGCCGACGGCACCGCACTCGGCCGCGAGGCCGAGGCGATCATGGCGGCGGGTGACCTGGTTCCCGACGATCTGATGATCGCGCTGGTGGCGGACCGGCTCGGGCAGAGCGACGCCGCCTGCGGGTACCTGCTCGACGGGTTTCCCCGCAACGTGCACCAGGCGGCCGCCCTCGACGACGCCATCGGTGAAGGTGCGCTGGAGGCTGTGGTCCTGCTCGAGGTCGGGGAGGACGAACTGGTGGCCCGCCTGCTGGAGCGGGCCCGCCAGGAGGGCCGGGCCGACGACAACGAGGACACCATCCGCCGCCGCCTCCAGGTCTACCGCGAGGAGACCGAACCGCTCGTCGGCTACTACCCGGAGCATCAGGTCGAGGTGATCGGCATCGAGGGGTCCGGGACGATCGACGACGTGTTCTCCCGGATCGTGGCCAGCCTGTCCGCGCCGCGATGAGCGGCCGCTTCATGACGACGAAGTCGCCAGCGGACTTCGACAAGATGGCGATCGCCGGTGCCGCGGTCGCCGCCGTCCACGCCGCGGTGCGGGAAGCCGCGGTTCCCGGCGTCCGCACCCGTGAGCTCGACGCGGTTGCCGCCGAGGTGATCCGGGAGCGGGGCTGCCGGCCCTCCTTCCTCGGGTATCTCGGCTTTCCGGCCA
>JASFUV010000012.1:0-11588 GCA_050050155.1 Acidimicrobiia bacterium
ACGAGATGAGAGTGGCAACAGGTGACTAAGCCGCGCATTGGTCATGGCGCGGCCGGCGGGCTCCCGTACTTCTTCTCGTGCTCGCGGGCGGCGCTGCTCATCCAGTCGTCCCGCTCGATCCTGCCCGCGAACGCGTCGAGGGCGGCGGTGACGTAGGCGATGTCGTCGTCACGGAACGCCGCGATCTGCCGGTAGCTGGTGATCCCCATGTCCTTGAGGAGCCGCTCCAGCTTGGGGCCGATGCCGTGGACCCGCTTCAGGTCGTCGTCGACGGCAGGACCGTCGCCGGCGGTGCGGGCTGCGATCGCGGCGACCCGGGCCGTCGCTTCCTCCTTGTCGGGGAGGTCGGCCATCTCGGTCGTGGCGGCCACCTCGCCGGCGGGCAGCACCGGCGCCGCTTCCTCGACGGCGGGTTCCGTCTCCGCCGGGGCAGCCTGGCTCGCTTCGAGCTCGGCGATGCGCTCCCGGCCCGCGTCCACCTGGGCGCCCAGGTCCACCAGTTCCCGCTCGAGCTCATCGATCTGCCGGTGGGCCTGCTCCAGCCCGGCCGACGCCTCGGTGAGACGGGCGACCTCCGCCTCCTTCTCCTGGAGGGAGGACGCAAGCCGGCTCGTCTCCTCCTGCGCCGCCACCAGCTGATCCGCGAGGGACTGGTCGGCGTTCGACGCGGCGATGAGACGCCGGGCACGGCTCAGCTCGGTACGCACCCCGTCGAGGTCCCGGCTCCGCTCACCGAGCCGGGCCTCCATCTGCCGGGTCCGCTCCCGCTCGGCGGCGAGCTGATCCTCGACCTCGGTCTCCACCGCGGTGCGCTGCGTCCACCGGCCCAGCAGCCATCCCACGCCGAAGCCGAGGATGGCCGAGACGACCAGGTAGATGATCACCTCTCCGATTGCGTAGCCGGTTCCCTCCATCTATTCGTCTCCCTCTCGTGCAGTGAACTCGATACGCCGATTCTGGTCGCGACCCGTCGCGGTGGCGTTGCTGGCGATGGGACTCCTCGAACCGTATCCGATCGCGGTGAGCCGCGCCGAATCGACCCCGGCCCCCACCAGGTGGTCGACCACCGTCGCGGCCTCCTCCTCGGACACCTCGAGGGCGACGTCGGCGCTCCCGAGCTCCTCTGTGTGGCCTTCCACCGACAGCGAGGTCGACGGGTTGGCGAGGAGCAGGGCCGCGATCTCGTCGAGTACCTCGCGTGACGACCCCGTCAGGGTCCCGGTTCCCGGGGCGAAGGTGACGGTCCCGGCGGCGAGGCGGGTGAGGATGGCGGCCAGGGAAGATGGCTCGATCTCGAGGTCGACGCTGAACGCGACGTCGGGCAGGGTCAGGGACGCGATCGCCTCCGCGGCGGTGGCGACCGAGGCGGCGTCGGCGCCGAAGCCGCGCAGCGTGAGATGGCCGCTCTCGATGGAGGCGGTCCACGATTCGAGGGTGCCGGCGGCGGAGAAGAGGTCCGGAAGGCGGGCCAGCCAGTCGGGCGATCCGACGTCACCGATCGTCAGGCTGCTCGTCACCCCGTCGCTGCCGAAGCGGCCGATGGCGGCGGTGACGAGGGCATCGATGCTCGCCTGGTCCGGCATCGCGCCGCTCAGCTCCACCACGCCCTCGGCGGCGGACACCGAGAGCGAAGGCGACGCGAGCGCAGCGATGCTGAGGCGGTTGGTCACCGGGAACTCGTCGCCGAACAGCAGCTCCATCGAGGTTTGGAGGGAGTCGATGGCGTCGGAGGAGGCCGCGAACCCCGTGAGGGTGACGCCGTCGGTGTCGAACAGGGCGCTCCCGCCGTCGAGGGGTCCGAGGTCGGCAATCGCCTCCCCGATCCGCTCGAGCCAGTCGGCGGTTGCGACGTCATCGGCCACGGTCATCTCGTTGGTCACGGCGTCGGTTCCGAACCGACCCACCGCGGCGGCCACGATGGCGGTGCCGGTGGTCTGGTCGGGGACGAGCCCCGACAGCGTCAGCTGTCCGCCGGAGACCGCCACCATGACGAAGGGGTCCCGCTTCGGGACGGGCACGTCCGCAACCTCGATGGTGCCGGTGACGTGTCGCACCCCGTTGACGGCGGCGACGACTTCGATCGCCTCCTCGGGACCGTCGAGCGAGTCGACGGTGCCCGACAACACCGCGTCACGGCCATGGAACTCGACGGTGAGGGGGAAACCGGCGTCCGCGAGCGCCTGTTCGGCCCGGGCTTCGAGGACCGCCTCCTCATGGGGAATGGCCCACACGACGGTCGACACCGCGAGGATCACCCAGGCGACGAGCAGCCACCACACGCCGACCGGGATTCCCGCCCGTGGAAGGTCGTCCCCCTGCACCTGGCTCCTCTCCTCCCCCGTGTCTCCGACGGCGCCGGGGCATTCCGCACCGACCCGGCGTCTTCTCCTGAGTGAATCGACCGTAGCCGGTTCCCCAAGCAACCGCTAGCGAGAAGCGGAACGAGGAATATGACAATGGTGCACTCAGGTTATACTTCGTGCTTCTACTCAAGAGAATCCAAGGCAAGGAGCTACAGCCATGGGACGAACGGTCGGCATCGATCTCGGCACCACCAACTCCGTCGTCGCGACGCTCGAAGGCGGCGAACCGAGCGTCATCGCCAATGCCGAAGGTCACCGGACGACCCCCTCCGTGGTGGCGTTCGCCAAGAACGGAGAAGTGCTGGTCGGTGACCAGGCCAAGCGCCAGGCCATCACCAACCCCGACCGCACCGTACGGTCGGTGAAACGGCACATGGGAAGCGATTGGTCCTCCGAGATCGCAGGCAAGACCTACACCGCCCAGGAGATCTCGGCGCGCATCCTCCAGAAGCTGAAGCGGGACGCCGAGGCATTCCTCGGCGAGTCCGTCACCGAAGCGGTGATCACCGTGCCCGCCTACTTCGGCGACGCGCAACGGCAGGCGACCAAGGAAGCAGGCCAGATCGCAGGCCTCGAGGTGCTGCGGATCGTCAACGAGCCGACCGCGGCCGCCCTCGCCTACGGCCTCGACAAGAACCACGATCAGCAGATCCTCGTCTTCGACCTCGGCGGCGGAACGTTCGACGTCTCCGTGCTCGAGATCGGGGAAGGGGTCTTCGAGGTCAAATCGACCAGCGGCGACACCGAACTCGGTGGCGACGACTGGGACCAGCGGGTCATCGACTGGCTGGTCGAGCAGTTCAAGAACGAGCACGGGGTCGACCTCGGCGCCGATCCGATGGCCGTCACCCGGCTCAAGGAAGCCGCCGAAAAGGCCAAGATCGAGCTGTCGTCGGTCGCCGAGACAGAGATCAACCTCCCCTTCATCACCGCCACCTCGAGCGGCCCGATCCACCTGCTCCAGACCCTGACCCGCTCCGAGTTCGAGCACATGACCGAGGATCTGGTGGAGCGCACCCGCGCCCCGTTCAAGCAGGCGGTCAAGGACGCAGGCGTCAAGGTCGAAGACATCGACTTCGTGATCCTGGTCGGCGGCTCGACCCGCATGCCTGCAGTGCAGAGCCTGGTGCGCGAGCTGGCGGGCAAGGACCCTCACCAGGGTGTCAACCCCGACGAGGTCGTTGCCCTCGGCGCCGCCATCCAGGCCGGCGTGCTCAAGGGTGACGTGAAGGGCATCCTCCTCCTCGACGTCACGCCGCTGACGCTCGGCGTCGAGACCGAAGGCGGCGTCTTCACCCGCATGATCGAGCGCAACACCACCATCCCAACCCGGCGCAGCGAGATCTTCACCACGGCGGCCGACGGCCAGCCCGAGGTCGAGATCCACGTGCTGCAGGGGGAACGGGCCATGGCCGGCGACAACAAGTCCCTCGGGCGGTTCAAGCTGCCCGGCATCCCTCCCGCCCCGCGGGGGGTGCCGCAGATCGAGGTCACCTTCGACATCGACGCCAACGGCATCGTCTCGGTGTCCGCCAAGGACCTGGGGACGGGCAAGTCGCAGCAGGTGACCATCACCGGCGGCACCGCCCTCGCCAAGGACGACATCGAGCGCATGGTGCACGACGCCGAGGAGCATGCCAACGAGGACACCAAGCGGCGTGAGCACGCCGAGGCGCGCAACCAGGCCGACCACGTCGCCTACCAGACCGACAAGATGCTCGGCGAGCACGGCTCCAAGCTGAGCGACAACGAGAAGGCCGAGATCGAGGACAAGGTCACGGCGCTGCGCAAGCTCCTCGCCGACGATGCCGCCACCGAGGAGTTGACGAAGGCGACTCAGGAGACCCTGACCGCCTCCCAGATCCTCGGACAGCGCATCTACGAGGCGTCGCAGACGTCCGACGAGGCCGCACCGGCCTCCGACGACGGCGGCGACGACGACGTGGTCGAAGCCGAGATCGTGGAGGAGGGCGAGGAGGGCTGAGGCCCTCCCCGCCGTTTGCACCATGAGTGAACACACCGCATTGCCGGAGGACCACGTGCCGACTCCCGAGGAGACCCGGGCCGAGCTGCTGGGCGACGAGGAACCGGGCAACGACGCCGCGCTCGAGGTGATCGAGCCGGAATCGGAACCGGTCACCGCCACCGACCTCGGCCTCGATCTCCCCGATGATCCGGCGCAGGCGGCGTCGCGGCTGCTCACCGCCGTCGCCGAAGCCCGCTCCGAGGCGGGCGAGTACCTCGACACCCTGCAGCGGGTGGCAGCCGAGTTCGACAACTACCGGAAGCGGACCGAGCGGGACTATGCCGACACCGTGCAACGGGCGACGCAGCGGCTCATCGAGCAGCTGCTCCCCACCCTCGACAGTTTCGATGCGGCCCTCGCCTACGAAGCCGCCTCGGAGGGTGAGTCGTCCATTTTGGCGGGGATGCGATCCACCCACGGCCTCCTGATGGAGACCCTGGCCAGAGAGGGCTTCGCCCCGATCGCGGCCGACGGTGTGCCCTTCGACCCGGCCGTCCACGAGGCGGTCTCAGGACCAAGCGAGGAAGGAGACGGGGAGCTCGTCGTCCAGGAGATGCGGCGTGGATACACCTTGCGGGGTCGTGTCATCCGCCCGGCCCTGGTGACCGTGGAGCACACGTGAAGACGATGAGGAAAGAGTGGCTCGACACCGACTACTACGCCGTCCTCGGCGTGGAGAAGGGCGCGTCCGCCAAGGAGATCAAGCAGGCCTACCGCAAGCTGGCCCAAAAGTACCACCCCGACGCCAACGCCTCCGATCCGAATGCCGAGACGCGCTTCAAGGAAGTGAACGAGGCGTATGACGTGCTCGGCGACGAGGAAACCCGCAAGGAGTACGACCACGTACGCGACATGGGCTACTTCGTCGGTGGCCCCGGCGGCGACCAGCAGTACGTGCGGGTGGAGGATCTCTTCGGCGGGGCAGGCGGGGCAGGCGGGTCGCCGTTCGACCTGCTCGGCGGGCTCGGGGATCTCTTCGGCAGGGCCGGTGGAGCCCGCGCCGGCGGTGGCGGCGCCCGGCGACCGCGCCCCGGACACGACCTCTCCTCCGAGATCGGCCTCACCTTCCACGAGGCCATCTCCGGCACGACCCGCACCCTCACCCTCGATGGTCAGGTGGTCAAGGTGAAGATCCCGAAGGGGGTGGCGAACGGCGCCCGCATCCGGATCAAAGGCAAGGGGGGCGCCGGCAGCAACGGCGGGCCGGCCGGGGATCTCTATGTGACGGTGCGGGTGGCGTCCCATCCCGTGTTCGGTCGCAGCGGCAAGAACCTGACCCTGACCGTGCCGGTGACGTTCCCCGAAGCGGCCCTCGGAGCCGACATCGACGTCCCGACCCTGTCGGGCTCGGTGCGGCTCCGCGTCCCGGCCGGCACTCCGAGCGGGAAGACGTTCCGGGTCCGGGGCCACGGCGTCGAGACGGCGGACGGCACCACCGGCGATCTCCTCGTCACCGTGGAGGTCACAGTCCCCACCGAGCTGAGCGACGAAGAGAAGTCCGTTCTCGAGCGGTTGCGCGACGCACATCCGGGCGAGAACCCGAGAGCACACCTGGGGGTGTGAACGATGGCGCAGAAGGACAGTGCGGTCTACATCATCTCGGTTGCCGCCGAGCTTGCCGGAGTGCACCCGCAGACACTTCGCATCTACGAGCGCAAGGGACTGATCGAGCCCTACCGCACCCCGGGCGGCACCCGCCGCTACTCGGACGAGGATCTCGAGCGGCTCGGCCTGATCCAGGAGCTGACGGCGCGGGGCGTGAACCTCGAAGGGGTGCGGCGGATTCTCGACCTGCAGGAGGAGAACCGGCGGCTCCGGGGCCAGGTGGACCGGTTGCGGCGTCTCCTCGGCGAGGCCGAGGTTCGGCACAGCGGCCGTCCCATGTCCGACGAGGCGATGGTGCACACGGTGCGGGTGCGGACCAGGCGCAACCTGCCCGACGTCCGTCGAGGTGGCCTCTTCGAGTAGGGGTCCGGACGCGAAAACGGGGTGGCCAATGCCACCCCGCTGGTTCGCATCTGATCGCGGCGGAGGTACCGCCGGCGAGTGGTACCTAGGTCGGGATCTGATCGCTGACCCTCACGAGGTCGATCATCAGACCTTCCACCGCCTGGCGATCGACGATCGCCGGAGCCTCATACTTCATGTCACTCCTACCTTCCTGTCCGTCGGTCCCCCCTTGCCACGGTCCTAGAGATTGACGACCGCCACATCGCTCTGGCGGACGAGCTCGATCATCAGACCTTCCACCGCCTGGCGATCGACGATCGCCGGAGCCTCATACTTCATGTGCTTCCTCCCTTCCTGTCCGTCGGTCCCCCTTGCCACGGTCCTAGACACCGGTGAACTGGTCGCTCACCTTGACGAGGTCGACCATCAGACCCTCGACCGCCTGGCGATCGACGATCGCCGGAGCTTCGTACTTCATGTGTCCCCTCCCTTCCTGTCCAGCGGTACCCCCTGCTTCACGCGAACCCGGTGCGGGAGAGCCCTCTCCCGCAGGCCGGAATCGATCCGCGAATCAGCCGATCCCTAGCCGAGATCGACCAGATCGCTCCCCTGGACGAGCTGAATCATCAGACCTTCCACCGCCTGGCGATCGACGATCGCCGGAGCTTCGTACGTCATGTGTCCCCCTCCTTTCGGGTCCCCTGCGTTCGCCCGACTCTATGGACCGACCCCGCCACAGGGAAGGATATCTTGAGTCGCGTAGCCAAGAATTAGCCACCTCGGGACGAATCGTCCGGCCCCTCCACGGCGCCGATACCATCCCCTCCCGATGGATCCCACCACGAACGCCTTCCTGGAGGGCCGCACGATCGGCATCGCCGGCCTGCCCACCCTGTTCACCGGTGCCACCGAGGACCGGGCAGCGGCCATGGCTTCCATGCTCGGCCACGAACCTCCGGCGGACGCCGATCCCGTGCTCTGGGTGACGTTCGGGACGACTCCCCCGGCCATCCCGCCCGGCGCCCCCGACCAGATCCACGACGACCTCGAGGTCTGG
Source organism: Acidimicrobiia bacterium (assembly GCA_050050155.1). Lineage (GTDB taxonomy): Bacteria > Actinomycetota > Acidimicrobiia > Spongiisociales > UBA5794 > CAYQEC01. The sequence goes on from JASFUV010000012.1 coordinate 7,397, forward strand.
ACCCGCCCCGACGGCCTGTGGCTCCGCCAGCGCGACGGGGTGACCGCTCGCGTCGTCGGCGACGTCGCCGAGATCGGAGGGCCCGTCACCAACAGCTGGTTCGTGTTCCGCCGTGTCTTCCTGTGGGTGATGGGCCACCTGCTGGCCGCCCGTGACCGCTACCTGCTCCACGCCGCCGCGGTGGGTCGGGAGGGAGCCGCCCTCCTCGTCCTCGGCGCGAGCGGTCAGGGGAAGTCGACGGTCTGCTACGCCGCCCTCGACGATGGCTGGCGCATCCTCTCCGACGACCACGTCGCCATTCGCATGAGCCCGGCGGGACCCGAGGTGAGCGGGATCCCGAAGCCGCCCGCCGTGCCGGGAGAGCTGGTGGACGGAACCCCGCACCCCGGACGGGAGATGGTCGGCGATCCGCGGCGCCGCTTCGAGCTGGGCGCCGAGGTGACCGGGCGTGGGTTCTTTCCCGTTGCCGCCACCGTGCTCCCCCACCACCACGATCAGCCGGGCGGCGTCGTGACACGCGGAGAGCCCGGCACCGCGCTCCAGACCATCGTCGGCAGCTGCGCCGTCGCCACCGACCGTCCCACCCTGGCTCGCCTTTTCCCGCTCGCCTCGGCGATCGGGCGCCTCCCCGTGTACCGGCTCGGGCTCAGCGTCGACGCCGCCAACCGGGTCGACGAGGTCGTCGCCATTCTCCGAAGACTCCGGGAGGGGAGCTATCCCGCCGACCCCGCCTGAGGCCGGCGCCGGCCCCGATCACGCCACGAACGTGTCGCCCCCGGGCTCCTGCACCACGAACGCGACCACCAGCGTCGGGCGGGACCGCCACGACGCCAGCGTGTCCCGCGCCTGACCATTGGCGACCGACCGGAACAGGCCCCACTCGTCGATCCCGGGGGCACGAACGGTGAGGGCGAGGTTGGGGCGAGGCACGAGACTCTCCCCCTCCAAATCGAAGCCCTCCATCTCGACCACGGCCAGACCCAGCTCCTCGCAACGGGCGATGAACGCCTCGGCGACCGGCTCGGGGAAGAACCCCTCGCCGTCGGCGGTGCGATGGACCGCCTGAGGGTCGAACTCCTCCACCAGCTGCAGGGTCGCAGGGTCCTCGTTGCCCCAGTCGCCGTCCTCGTCCTCGTCGTCGCCGATCCGGATCGTGAACCCTTCCTCGTCCTCGGTGTCGTACTCGTCGGGGGCGACGATGCGCTCGGCGAGTTCGAGGACCCGCATCAGGTCCCGCACCTCGAGATCGTGCACGTCGCCGGCGTCATCCGGGTAGATCTGGGCCACGACGACCTCGTCATCCCAGAAGACCATCCCGATGAAGTCGTCGTCGCGCCACAGCTCGACCACCGGCCGCTCGAAGCCCTCTCGCTCACTCTCGACGATGCGAAGCGGAATCATCGCCGAGAGGGTACTCGGCCGCCGCCTCGGGCCGCCTCCTGTGCCCCCGACGCGGGCCACCCGTGCTCTAGGGTGCCGGCGTGGCCACCGACCTCATCGATATCCTGCTGCTGCTGGCGCTCCCGGCGTCCGGGAAGTCGGAGATCCGCCGCTATCTCGAGCATGTCGATCCGGCCGCGGCCCGCCACGATCTCCACATCGGACCCACCCTCCAGCTCGACGACTACCCCTACGTGCACCTGATGCGCCGTGTCTCCCAAGAGCTCCGCGCCCGGGGACGGGATCCGGTGTTCTTCGCCTCCGACGGCGAGCCGCTCGCCGACCCGCGCGACTGGCACACCCTCACCCTGCTCCTCGACGAGGACTACGCCGACCTGACCCGGCCGCTGGCCCACCCGGCGCAGGCCGGCCCGTGGATCCTCGGCCGCCTCGACCGGGTGCGGCGCACCGCCGGCGCCGGCGGGTTCCTCGCCGACATTCCCGCCTCGGTGCGCCGCGAGCTGGAGGCGGCGATCGAGGACGAGGCGGCTGTGCTCCTCGGCGAGAAGCTCCGGATGGCCGTCCCCGATCTCGCCGGGCACACCGTGATCGTCGAGTTTGCCCGCGGCGGACCGGAGGGGGCGTGGATGCCGCTCTCGGACCCCCACGGCTACCGGTCGTCGCTCGCCCTGTTCTCCCCGGCGTTCCTGGCCCGGGCCGCGGTGCTCTACGTCAGGGTGACCCCGGAGGAGAGCCGGCGCCGCAACCGGGAGCGGACCCGACCCGGTGCCGAGGGCGACGCCTCGATCCTGCACCACGGGGTCCCCGAGGAGGTGCTCCGCCACGACTACGGCGTGGACGACCTCATGTGGCTGCGGGACCAGGGTGGAGGGAGCCACCTCCCGGTGACGATCCCGCCGGGCGACCATTTCGAGGTCCCGGTGGCGATCTTCGACAACCGCGCCGACCACACCTCGTTCCTGCGGGCCGATCCGGAGCAGTGGGACCAGGCCGCGGTCGCCCGGCTCCACGCCGAACTGGCGCGCCTCCTCGCCCCGCTCGCGACGCGGGCGTGAGCCCCATCGCAGGACCGGAGAGGTCGATCCTCAGGCCCGGTTGCGCAGTGCGTCCCGGATCTCGGTCAGCAGCACGATCTCGTCGGAGGGAGCCGGGGCTTCCTCGTCACCGCTCGACACCCGATCCTTGAACATCGTGTACGGCTTGACCACGAAGAAGAAGACGCCGAACGCGATCGCCAGGAAGCGCACGAGTGCCGACACCACGGCGCCCCAGTAGATGACCGAGTCGTTGATGGTCCACGTGAGACCATTGAAGCTCGGCTCGCCGAAGATGATGCCGACGATCGGCATGATGAGATCATCGACCACGGCGCCGATGACCGCAGCGAAGGCAACGCCCATGACGAAGGCAACGGCCAGCGTGATCAGATCGCCTTTGAAGGCGAATCCCTTGAACTCCTCGAAGATCTTCTTCATCCCACTCCTCCTCGGGTTGCGTGCCACGACGGTACTGCCTGATTGGACTCCCCACCGGTCCATCGCGTTTCGTGGCGGCCACCACCGACGCAAGGGAGGGGCGGGGTGAGCCCGCGCCGTCTCCTCTGCTTCCTCGTGCTCGCCGTCGCAGCGGCGGCGTGCACCACGGGTGGGCGCATCGACACCACCGCCGCGACCTCCACCACGACCTCGACGGCGCTTCCCACGACCACGGTGGGCGGCAGCTCGCCGGGGGTGGAGGGAGGAACTGCCCGGATCCTGCTGGTGGGCGACGTCATGCCGGGGCGCGACGTGGCGCCGGTCGCCGCCGCCGATCCCGAGGGCGTCTTCGCCGGCGTGCGTCACACCATCGCCGGCGCCGACATCGCCGCCGCCAACCTGGAATCGCCCTTCACCGACCGGCCCCACCTGTCCGACAATCCCAACGCCCTCGAAGCCGATCCCGCCACGGCCGACCTGGTGGCGGCCGCCGGCTTCGACATCGTGTCGATCGCCAACAACCACACCGGCGACGCCGGCCCGCTCGGTGTCCTCGACACGATCGCGGCGGCGACCGGCGCCGGGATGGAGGTGATCGGGGCCGGCGCCGACGCCGCATCCGCCTCCGCCCCGGCCGTGCTCACGGTCGACGGTGTCACCGTCGCCTTCCTGGCGTTCGACGCCACCCAGATGGGAATGGCCGCCACCGCCACCACCGCCGGGGTGGAGCGATACTCCGGCGACGAGGCGCGACGGCACCTGGCGGCGGCCCGCGAGCTCGCCGACGTGGTGGTGGTGTCCCTCCACGGCGGCATCGAGTATCTCCCGACCTCCGATCCCGCCATGGAGCGCATCGCCGCCGACCTCGCGTCGTGGGGCGCCGACGTGGTGTGGGGCCACGGCGCCCACGTCGTCCAGCCGGTCGCGGTCTTGGAGGGGGATCGGCCCGCGGTGGTCGCCACCAGCCTCGGCAACTTCCTCTTCGATCAGGGACGGGCCGGGACGGACACGGGCGCGGTGCTCGAGATCCTGGTCGACACCGGCGGGGTGATCGCCTACCGCACCGGAACGGCGGCCCATCCCCAACAGCGGGTCGAGCCGATCACGTGGGACCTCCCGATTGGCGACGCGGCGTTGCTCGACCTGGAGTGGTGGCAGCTCGTTCGCGACGTTCCCGTCACGGTGCCGCCGGCCCCAACCGAGTTGGTGAAGGACTTCGACGGCGGAGACCTCGTCGCCGCCTCCGCCGGGGACGCCACCGGGGACGGGAACCCCGATCTGGTGCTGGCGTTCCGGCGCCCCTTCCAGCTGACGCC
>JASFUV010000013.1:0-11569 GCA_050050155.1 Acidimicrobiia bacterium
TGGGCGGAGGTGATGATCACCGCCCACGAGCTGGGGCTGCGCTCGACGGCGACGATCATGTTCGGGCACATCGACGCCCCGCGGAATTGGGCCAACCACTTCGAGGTGCTGCGCCGCATCCAGCGCCGCACCGGGGGCATCACCGAGATCGTGCCGCTCCCGTTCGTGCACATGGGCGCCCCGATCTTCGTGCGGGGCCTGGCCCGCCCCGGACCCACGTGGGACGAGGTGGTGTTGATGCACGCCGTGGCCCGCATCGCCTTCGATGGCTTGGTCCCGAACGTGCAGGCGTCATGGGTGAAGCTCGGGCTCGAGGCGGGCGGGAGGCTGCTGGATGCCGGCTGCAACGACCTCGGCGGGACGCTGATGGACGAGACGATCTCCCGCTCGGCGGGCGCCAGTCACGGCACCGCGGTGGAGGCGGCCGACTTCGAACGGCTGGTGCGATCGACCGGCCGGGTTCCTGCCCGCCGCACCACGCTCTATGACATCGTCGAGATGCAGGACACCGGGTCCTAGGCCTCGACGGTGAGCACCAGCGGGCAGTCGCGGAACGGGTGGGGGATGACCCGCATCGGCTGGGCGTAGACCCTGCTCGGTACGGCGGCGTCGAACACGTCGCCGGGTGGGCCGGCGGAGGCACGCAGGCGGTGGTCGGCGACGCCACCGGGGAGCGGCCCGGCCGATGACGAGGGTCGGCAGCGATTCGGGGCGGCGCGAACGCGCGGTGGATACACTTCCGGGCATGAATGGCACCCGGGTGCGGACGAGGGCGGCCCTGTACGACGCCGCCCTCGACCTGTTCGCCCGCTACGGCTATCAGGCCACCTCCCACGCCGACATCGCCGCCGCGGCCGGCATCGCCCGTACCACGTTCTACGAGTACTTTCCCAGCACCGAGGAGCTCCTCGTCGAGTTGGTCGAGGAACGCCTCCCGGAGGTTCTCGAAGGCCTCGTCGCCGAGGTGCCGGGCGCCGATCCGGAGCGGCGTCTCGCCGGCCTGGTGGCCCGCATGATCGAGTTCATCGGCACGGACCACCTGGGGCTCATCCTGCACTCGGAGGTGCCGCGACTCAGCCCCGGCGCCCAGCGCCGTATCGCGACCGCCCATGAGGAGTTGTCCACCGCCTTCACCGAGGTGTACCGGGACGGGGTGGCCCAGGGTCGGTTCCACCAGCATCCCGGCCGTCTCGCCGACCGGCTCATGCTCGCCGTGATCATGGCGGCGGGGCGTGAGGTGATGGACGCCGGGGATCCGGAGGCGGAGGTGGCGGCGATCCGGGACCGGGCGGTGGCGTTCCTGTTGGAGGGCCTGGCGATCCGCTGACGCTTCAGCGCCGCTTGTCGCGCAGGGTGACGGCGGTTCCGGTGAGGGTGATGAGAAGCCGCCCGCCGATCGGCGTGTACTGCATGCCGACCCCGACGACGGCATGGGCCCCCCGTTCCACCGCCTCGTCGACGAGTCCTTGGAGCCCGACCTCGCGGCCCCGTGCCAGGGTGGCGCCGAGCTGGCGGAAGTCCCCGCCTGCGGCTTCGACCGCCACTTCGGCGGTGACGACGCCCAGGTAGGTGTCGACGTCCCACGACGACAGCTCCCCGGTGGTCGACACCACCGGCCGCCACGCGGCACGCCCGTCCGTCCCGACGATCCATCCCTGCGCAGAACGATGCCATTCGGCGCCCCAACGGCCGCCGAGCCCGAAATCGGCACCGCCGGTGGAGGCGGGGAGCCGGGCCCTTGCCTGCTCGGCTTCAGGCCGCAGGTCGATGACGAAATGGACCGGTTCGGCGGTGGGGAGCGCCTCGGGCGGCGCCGCGGTGGCGGTGGAGGGTCCGAACGCGGTTCCGGCCGGCCCGGTGTGATCCGTGGGGTCGCCGGGGCGGGCCGCCGCCCATTCACTCAACGGGCGCGGCGCCGGTTCCTCACCACCGCGCTCGGTGCCGCTCCACGGTGCGCCGGCCTGGTTCACGGGACGTCTCGCCACGGTGAGCGCCTGGTCGATGCGGCTGCGCGGCGGGTAGCGGTCGCGGCCGCGACGACGCTCTTCCCGCAGGTCCCCGCCGGTGCCCGCGGACTGTTCTTGATCCTTCGTCGGTGTCATCGGATCGTCACCGGTCTACCCCCTGTACCCGATGCCGAGGATACCCTGTGGGCGTGAAGATCACCGTGATCACCATCTTCCCCGAGTTCTTCGCCTCCCCGCTCGAGGTGAGCCTGGTCGGCAAAGCTCGCCGCGATGGCCTCCTCGACGTCGAGGTGGTGGATCTGCGTCCGTTCGGCAAGGGAGTCCACCGGCAGGTGGACGATGCCCCGTTCGGCGGCGGCGCCGGCATGGTGATGATGGTCGAGCCGCTGGAGCAGGCGCTGGCGCCCCTCGCCGGTACCCACCGGGTGCTGTTCAGCGCCGCCGGGGTGCCGCTGCGGCAGGCGACGTTGGACCGGTGGGCCGCCTTGGATCATCTGACGCTGGTGTGCGGCCGGTACGAGGGCGTTGACGAACGGGTCGCCGAGCATCTGGTCGACGAGGAGGTCTCGATCGGCGACTACGTGCTGCTGGGAGGTGAGGTGGCGGCCGCGGCCGTGATCGAGGGCGTCACCCGGCTGCTCCCGGGCGTCGTCGGGAATCCCGATTCGGTGCAGACGGAGAGCTACCGCGACGGTCTGCTGGAGGAGCCGCAGTACACCCGGCCGGCCGCCTACAAAGGGTGGGAGGTCCCCGAGGTGCTGCTCTCCGGTGACCACGGGCGCATCGCCGAGTGGCGGCGCCGCCGGCGGGAGGAACGGACTCGGGAGCGGCGCCCCGACCTGGCGGCCGGGCTCGCACAATCGGAGGAGGAGGGGTAGAATCCCGGCTTCCAACTCGCCTCTCCATCGTTCCGTCGGAGGATCCCGTGAACACGCTCGACCAGATCGAGGCTGCCTACCTGCGCGACGACGTGCCCGATTTCGCCCCTGGCGACACGGTGCGCGTCAACGTCCGCGTCATCGAGGGCGGCAGGGAACGGGTCCAGGCCTACGAGGGCGTTGTGATCGCCCGCAACGGTGGCGGCGCCCGCGAGACGGCGACCGTTCGCAAGCTCAGCTTCGGGGTCGGGGTGGAGCGCATCTTCCCCATCCACGCCCCCATCGTGCAGTCGATCGAGGTACTGCGGCGGGGCGCGGTGCGCCGGGCCAAGCTCTACTACCTGCGCGACCGGATCGGCAAGGCCGGCCGCATCAAGGAGAAGCGCGTATAGGCCCTGGGCGGCGGGAGAGGATCGGCCGGTGACCGGCGACGATCGGACCCACCCGGGCTTCCCTTCCGACGGCGCCGACGACCGCGATGACGATTCCCGGCTCTCCGCCGGGAACGGCGCGACCCCGCCGGAGCCGGCGACACCCCCCGACCCCAACGACGGTCCCGAGTTTCCCTACGACACCGACCTGGCGGCGGACCCGTTCCGGCCTGCGCCGGAGCGTCCTGCGCCGGACGGCCCCGCAGGTGGGGAGCCGCCCGAAGATGGTCCTGCAGCGGCCGATGTTGCGGCCGAGGCCAGGAAGCAGGAGGCGCGATCGTTCCTGCGTGAGCTGCCGTTCCTCATCCTCGGCGCCCTGATCCTGGCGGTGCTGATCAAGTCGTTCCTGTTCCAGATCTTCTGGATCCCGTCCGGATCGATGCACGACACGCTCTTCGAGGGGGACCGGGTCATCGTCAACAAGCTCGCCTACCGCTTCGGGGATGTGAGCCGCGGCGACGTGATCGTCTTCGAGCCCGCCGACCGGGAGCCGGAGTCGGTGGTGGGCAAGGTGGTGCGCAACCTGGCCGAATCGATCGGCGTCCGCACCCCCAAATCGGACCTGATCAAGCGGGTGATCGGGCTGCCTGGAGAGACCATCACCATCCGCGACAACCAGGTGCTCATCGACGGGGAGGTGATCGAGGAGCCCTACCTGATTCCGGGGACGGTGTCGGAGGACTTCGGTCCCGAGACGATCCCTCCCGACCACTACTTCGTGATGGGCGACAACCGCTCGTCGAGCCGGGACAGCCGGTTCGGGCTCGGCACCATCGAACGGGGCCGCATCATCGGCAAGGCGGTGGCCATCGTGTGGCCGCCCGGACATTGGGGAGGGCTCTGACCCGGGCGGGCACAAGGACCCGGATCGGGTAGCGTCCCCGCCATGACGACCGACTCTGAACCCGGCACGGACGCTGCCGCGGCAGCGATGGTCGATGGGGGTGACGGGGAGGTCTCGGCCGAGGCGGCGGGCGGATCGGCGGCACGGCGCTCGTTCTGGCGGGAGCTCCCGATCCTGGTGCTCATCGCCCTGGTGCTGGCGGTGCTCGTCAAGACGTTCGCCTTCCAGGCGTTCTGGATCCCGTCCCGTTCCATGGCCGACACCCTCGAGGTCAACGACCGGGTCATGGTCAACAAGCTCGCCTACCGGTTCGGGGACGTCGGCCGCGGTGACGTGATCGTCTTCGACGATCCCTCCGGTCCGTCCTCGGACGGGGAGTCGCTGGTGGCATCGGTGCTCCGCAATCTCGGCGAGTCGGTAGGGCTATCGACCCCGAAGACCGAGTTCATCAAGCGGGTGGTTGGATTGCCGGGGGAGACGCTCGAGATCCGCGACAACCGGGTCCTCATCGACGATGTGGTGATCGAGGAGCCCTACCTCGGTCCCGCGGTGGAGATGGCCGATTTCGGTCCGGTGACCGTGCCTGAGGGCGAGCTGTTCGTGATGGGCGACAACCGGGCTTCGAGCCGCGACAGCCGTTTCTTTGGGTCGATCCCGGTCGACGACGTGGTGGGGCGGGCGTTCGCGCGGATGTGGCCTCCGAGCCGTCTCGGCGGCCTCTGAACCGGTCGGCGGTTTCTGTCGCTCCCGTCCGGTAGATCTGGAAAGAGAGCCTCGGTAGCCCGCGGCGACGTCCTATGATGCCCCGGTTCACAGGGGGCCGCCGAAACCGGGAGTCGTGATGGGCGAGGAAGACCTCGAGCGCTACGAAACCGATGTCGAGCTGAAGATCTACAAGGAGTACCGCGACGTGCTCCCGATGTTCCGCTACGTCATCGAGACCGAGCGCCGTTTCTACCTCGCCAACGACGTCGAGTTGCACACCCGGCGGGCGGATGGCTCGGTGTACTTCGAGCTGGAGCTGAACGACGCATGGGTGTGGGACATGTACCGCCCGGCCCGCTTCGTCAAGCGGGTGAAGGTCGTGACGTTCCGCGACGTGAACATCGAGGAGCTGGAGCCGACCGCCTCCCTCTGAGCCGGCAGCGCCTCGCCCGCTTCGGTGAGGAGGTCGCCGCCCGATTCCTGCAAGCCCGTGGCGCCGTCGTCGAAGGCCGCAACGTGCGGGTGGGTCGGGGCGAACTCGATCTCGTCGTCCGCATGCACGGCAGGCGGGTCGCGGTCGAGGTCAAGACGGTGGGTCCGGCGCGGCAGGGCGCGCCGGTCGATCGGTTCGATCCTCCCAAGGCGGCGACGGTGCGGCGGCTCGCCAACCGGCTCCGGCCTCCCGCCACCCGGGTCGATTTCGTCGGGGTGCGTGTGTGCGACGGCGGGGTGCGGGTCCGCTGGCTACCGGGCGTCGACTGACACCAACCGGCCGCGGCGTCGCATCTCCTTGAACCAGCAGCCGCGGTGCCAGTGGCGGCGCAGGTCGGGGGCGAGTTCGGGGATCACCACCACGTGCCCGGTGCCGGGCTCGACCGTTCCCTGGCAGCCGGGGCAGAGGTACTGCTTGCGGGCCTGGTAGGGCTGGATGGCGTAGACCACCACCGGGTCGTCGTCGACGCTCATCCGAAGAACCCCCACAGCACGAACGCCAGGGTGATGGCGGCGAAGACGATCACCAGGGCGACATCGAGGGCGGTTCGCCGCTGCTTGCGGAAGGGGTCGAGTCCCATGGGGCGGCATGGTAGGAGGGGTTCGGGCGGAATCCGGGCAGGGGACAGACGTGTCACACCCCGGTCATACCTTCGAGCCATGTTCGCTTCCGTCACTTCCGTCGCCCTCGTCGGTGTCGAGCCCCGCCCGGTGCGGGTCGAGGTCCACATCGGGGGCAGCACCCCCAAGTTCCAGCTGGTGGGCCTGCCCGACGCCGCGGTCCGTGAGGCCAAGGAGCGGGTCCGGGCCGCCATCCAGAGCTCGGGGCATCCCTTCCCGGGCCGGCGGGTGATCGTCAACCTCTCCCCGGCCGATCTCCCCAAGGGGGGTTCCGCCTACGACCTGCCGATCGCCCTGGGGGTCCTCGCCGCCGCCGGGGAGATTCCCCGCGACACCGGAGCGGGGATCGTGGCCCTCGGCGAGCTGGCCCTCGACGGGGCGGTGCGCCCGGTACGGGGAGGGTTGGGGGCGGCGTCGGTCGCGGCAGACCTGGAGCGGCGCTGCCTGCTGCCGCCGGTGTCGGCGGCCGAAGCGGCTTCGATGCAACTCGGGTCGGTGCACGCCGTCGCCTCGCTGGAGGAGGCGATCGGGGTGGCGGTCCACGGCCACGACGGCACCACCCTCCCCACCCTGGCGGTGGCGGCGGCCCCACCCCTCGACCTGAGCCGGGTGCGTGGGCAGCCGGTGGCGCGGCGAGCCCTCGAGATCGCCGCCGCCGGAGGTCACCACCTCTTCATGGACGGGCCGCCCGGCGCCGGCAAGACGCTGCTCGCCCGCTGTTTCCCCGGCATCCTGCCGCCGCTCGACCCGGCGGAACGGTTCGAGGTGGCGATCGCCTGGGCCGCCGCCGGCCTCAGCCGGGCGGTGCCCGACCAACCCCCCTTCCGGGCGCCCCACCACTCGGCCACCACCGCGGCCCTCATCGGCGGCGGCTCCGGAGTTCCCGTGCCGGGCGAGGTCACCCTGGCCCATCGCGGGGTGCTCTTCCTCGATGAGCTGGGGGAGTTCCCGCCGCACCTCCTCGACGCCCTCCGCCAGCCGATGGAGGAGGGGGAGGTGGTGGTGGCCCGCAAGGGCGCCTCGGTGACGTTCCCCACCCGTTTCCAGCTCATCGCCGCCAGCAACCCGTGCCCGTGTGGCTTTGCCGGGGACCGGCTGGTGAGTTGCCGCTGCACTCCGCGGCTCGTCGACCGCTACCGTCGTCGCCTCTCCGGGCCACTGCTGGACCGGTTCGATCTGCGGGTGCGGGTGCCGCGGCTCGATCCCGAGGCCATGACCGGTCCGCCGGGGGAGGGGTCGGAGCCGGTGCGGGAGCGGGTCACGGCCGCCCGGGTGCGGCAGCAGGAGCGGGGCCGGCTCAACCGGGAGCTGGGGCGGGAGGCGCTCGACGCCCTCGCCTGGGGCCCGGGGGCGGTCGAGATGCTGGAGCGGTCGGTGCGGTCCTCCGCCCTGAGTGCCCGGGGGTGGGACCGGGTGCGGCGGGTGGCGGCCACCATCGCCGACCTCGCCGGGGCCGGCACGATCGCCGAGGCGCATGCCGCCGAGGCCCTCGCCTACCGGGGTGAGGGATGAGCGACGCCCGGCTCCGGCTCGCCTTCGCCGGGCTCCACCCGGAGCGGACCCGGCGCCTCCTCGACCTCCACGGCGCTTCGGGGGCGGTGGCGGCCATCGAACGGGGAGCGGCGAAGACGACGCCTCGGATCCGGGCCGAGATGGCGGTTCCGGCCGCCGTCCGCCGCCGGCAACTCCACGACGCCGGGATCGCGGTGGTGCTCCACGGCGACCCTGAGTACCCGCCTCACCTGGCGGAGTTGCCCGACGCCCCCGACCTGCTGTTCGTGCGGGGACACCTCCCCATGGAACCCGGGGTGGCGATCGTGGGGACCCGGCGCTGCACCACGTACGGGCGGCGCCTCGCCCGCCGCTACGGGCAGGCGGTCGCCACCGCCGGTTGGCCGCTCGTCAGCGGCCTGGCCCGCGGCATCGACGGCGCCGCCCACCGGGGCACGGTCGAGGGCGGCGGGGTCGGGGTGGCGGTGCTCGGCTGCGGCATCGACGTCGCCTACCCGCCGGAGCACCGTGACCTGGGGGAGGACCTGATCCGGCTCGGCGGGGCGGTCCTCAGCGAGGCCCCGCCGGGGACGCCCCCGGAGGGGTGGCGGTTCCCGCCCCGCAACCGCATCATCGCCGGCCTCTCCCGGGCGGTGGTGGTGGTCGAGGCGGCCGTCACCGGCGGGGCGCTCATCACCGCCCGGGCCGCCCTCGAGCAAGGGATCTCGGTGTTCGCGGTGCCCGGCGACGTGGAACGGCGCAGCTCGGAGGGCTGCAACCTGCTGATCCGGGACGGCGCCCACCCGGTGCTCGGACCGGACGACCTGGTCGAGGCGCTGAGCCTGGTGCTGGGCCCTCCTCCCGGCCGGCCGGAGGTCCCGGAGTCGCCGGACGAGCCATCACCGGCCACCGGCGCCGACGCCGAGTTGCTGCGCCTCGTCGACGACGGGATCGGCTCCCTCGACCGCCTCGTCGAGCTGCTGGGATGGGACCCGCCCGCGGTGCTGGCCGGGGTGGGGCGCCTCGAGGCCGGGGGTGCGCTGCAGCGGGACGGCGACACCGTGGTGCGCGCGGGCTGAAGCGGACGCCAGGCTGGGGTGAGTCGTTGACTCTCAGCCGATCCGCCGCAACGATGCGGACTAGTGACGCTTCCCGCCCCCGCACCCAGCGACCTCCGGCACGCCATCGACGACTACCTGGCGCGCCTCGAACACGAGCGCGGCCTGTCACCCCACACCATTGCCGCCTACCGCGGTGATCTCCGCCAATTCACCGAGTTCTGCGCCCGCCAGGGCATCGACGACGTCGCCGCCGTGCCACGCCGTGTCATCCGCCGTTTCATGGCCAACCTCACCACCCGCGGCTACGCCCGCCGCTCGGTGGCCCGCAAGACCTCGGCGGTGCGTGCCTTCTACGCCGACGCCGCTCGCCGTGGCCTCGTTGCCGCCAGCCCCGCCGAAGGGATCCGCCAGCCGAAACGGCCCAGCACTCTCCCCAAGGCGATCCCGGCCCGGACCCTCGGTGCCATGCTCGATGCCGTGGTCGGCTCCGAACCGCTCGACCTGCGCGACAAGGCACTGCTCGAGATGCTGTACGCCACCGGGATGCGCGTCTCGGAACTGGCCGGCCTCCGGGTCGGCGACGTCACCCGCGCCGAGCACATCCGCGTCGTCGGCAAGGGCGGCTACGAGCGGATCGTGCTCCTCAACCCCCGGGCCCGCGCCGCCATCGACTCCTACCTGGACGGCGGGCGACCCCACCTTGCCGGTCCCGCCGCCGGTGACCGGCTCTGGGTCGGTGCCAAGGGCGGCCCCCTCGACACCCGTGGGGTGCGGCGGGTGGTGCGGCGCCGCCTCGGCACCTTCCCTCACGCCCTCCGCCACTCCTTCGCCACCCACCTGCTGGAGGGCGGCGCCGATCTGCGCGCGGTGCAGGAACTCCTGGGGCACATTGAACTGGCCACCACCCAGATTTACACTTCCGTGACCCGTCAACACCTCAGGGCCACCTATGAACGAAGCCACCCGCGTGCCTGATCCCGGCGATCAAGAGCTCGACGCGCTCTGGACGCGGTTCAAAGAGAACGGGGATCCGCAGGCCCGCGAGGGCCTCATCCTGCACTACTCGGCCCTCGTCAAGTTCGTGGCGGGCCGCCTCCGAGCCGGGCTGCCCCGCAACGTCGACCCGCAGGACCTGGTGTCGTACGGCACGTTCGGGCTCATCGACGCCATCGACAAGTTCGACCCCGGCCGCGGCTACAAGTTCGAGACCTACGCGGTGAACCGCATCAAAGGCGCCATCCTCGACGAGCTGCGGGCCCTCGACTGGGTGCCCCGCTCGGTGCGGGCCCGGGCCCGAGAGATCCAGCGCAGCCTTGCCGAGTTGGAGCACGGCCTGAAGCGCTCCGCCACCGACCAGGAGCTGGCCGAGCACATGGACGTCCCGGTGGACACCCTGCGCGATCACCTCGGGGAGATCTCGACCCTGGGCTTCGTCGCCCTCGACGAGCTGCTCAACCCCAACGAACGTGACTCGGCCGCGGTCGGCGACCTCATGGCCGATCCGCGGGCGGCCGAGGGGGCCGGAGCCTTCGAGCAGGAGGAGACCCGCTACCTGCTGGTCGACTCCGTCAATCGCCTCCCCGATCGGGAACGCCTCGTCGTCACCCTCTACTACTACGAGGGCCTCACCCTCGCCGAGATCGGCAAGGTCCTCAGCGTCACCGAGTCCCGGGTGTGCCAGATCCACACCAAGGCGGTGATGAGTCTCCGCAACCGTCTGATGGAGCCGCCGTACACCCGCAGCTGACGCCGGGCTGGTCTCCACTCCACACCCGCAGTACACTCCCGCCCCGAAAACCGCACGTCCACCGCAATCTCCGTGGGTCGGGGCCCTGCCCCGAGGAGGCTCGAAGGGTGGGCGGAGGAACAACCCACAACCAGGAGGAACCACGTGGCAGTCGTCACCATGCGGCAGCTGCTGGAGGCCGGAGTCCACTTCGGTCACCAGACGCGCCGGTGGAATCCCAAGATGCGCCCCTACATCTTCGGTGAGCGCAACGGGATCCACATCATCGATCTCCGGCAAACCCTCGAACAGCTCGAGCGCGCCGCCAAGCTCGCCCGCGACACCGCCGCCGGCGGCGGCTCGGTGCTGTTCGTCGGCACCAAGAAGCAGGCCCAAGCGGCCGTCAAGGAGGCGGCCGACCGGGCCGGCATGCCCTACGTCAACCATCGCTGGCTCGGCGGCATGCTCACCAACTTCCAGACCATCCACAAGCGCATCCGCTACATGCTCGAACTGGAGCGCATGGAGAGCTCCGGCGAGATGGAGGCCCTCCCCAAGAAGGAGCGCCTCAAGCTGCGCCGCGAGCTGACCAAGCTCCAGGCGGTGCTCGGCGGCGTCCGCAGCCTGCACCGGCCTCCCGAGGCGGTGTTCATCGTCGACGTCAAGAGCGAGCACATCGCGGTCACCGAGGCGTCCCGTCTCGGGATCCCGGTGATGGCCGTGGTCGACACCAACTGCGACCCCGACATGGTCGACCTCGTCATCCCCGGCAATGACGACGCCATCCGCGCCTCACAGCTCGTCACGTTCCTCATCGCCGACGCGGCCCGGGAAGGGCGGCTCCTCAACGAGGCGAGACGCAGCGACCGGGCCCCGCAGGCCACGCAGGGTGGGGACGACGCGGCCGAGTCGCAGCCGGACTCCGACACCGCCGAGGAGGCATCATGAGCATCACCGTCGAGGACATCCAGACGCTCCGCAAGGAGAGCGGCGCCGGGATGATGGACGCCAAGCGCGCCCTGCAAGATGCCGGTGGCGACATGGAGAAGGCGAAGGATCTGCTCCGGGAGCGGGGCCTGGCGGAGGCCGCCCGGCGTACCGAGCGGGTCCAGAGCGAGGGCACCATCGGCAGCTACCTCCACTTCCAGTCGGGCCGTCCCGTCATCGGCGTGCTCGTCGAACTGGCGGCCGAGACCGACTTCGTCGCCAAGAGCGAGGACTTCCAGGCGGCCGCCAACGACATCGCCCTCCACATCGCCGCCGCCCGCCCCGAATGGGTGCGGCGGGAGGACGCGCCCGAGGACATCGTCGCCGAGGAGTCGCGGCTGATCGAGGCCCAGGCCCGCAACGAGG
>JASFUV010000014.1:0-11548 GCA_050050155.1 Acidimicrobiia bacterium
CGCCGATCTGGCCGACCCGCTGGCGTCGCTCGCCGGAGCGTTCGGGGTCGCCGCGGCGCCCGGCGCCGCCATGGTCGAGGGGTTGCTGGAGCGGCGCCGCCAGGCTCGCGACGGGCACGACTGGGCCACCGCCGACGCCATCCGGGACCGGCTCGGGGAGATCGGCATCGTCATCGAGGACACGGCCGATGGCGCCCGCTGGCATCGGCGATAGGCTCGACGGCTTCCATGCCGTCGCCGCCGCGGTGGCGGCGGGACGGGTGACCCACCTGGAGGTGGAGTCGTCGCGACTCCGCCACCGTTCCTACGCCGACCTTGTGGCCGCGGCACGAGCGGGGGGCGCCACCGTGGCGGAGATCGACGACGCGCGGCCCGCCGCGGTCACCGAGGCGCCGCAGGGCCTCGTCGCCCGGGCCCGGCCCATCGCACCGGTGACGCTCGAGCAGGCGATCGCCGCCACCGATCCGGCCGCCCTGCTGGTCCTCGACCGCATCGAGGATCCTCGCAACGTCGGCGCCATCGCCCGTTCCTCGCTCGCCGCCGGGGTGCGATCCCTGGTGATGGCGACCCGCCGCTCCGCCCCGCTCGGCGCCACCGCCTTCAAGGCCGCCGCCGGGGCGTTCGAGGCGATGGAGCTGGTCACGGTGGGATCGGTGGCGAGCGCCCTCGCCTCGTTGCGCCGCATGGGGGTGTGGTTGGTCGGGCTCGACGCCGGCGGCGACGCTCCGCTGTTCGGCTGTGAGCTGTTGACCGGGCCGGTGGCGCTGGTGGTCGGCGCCGAGGGGCGAGGCCTGAGCCGGCTGGTGGGCGAGCGGCTCGACGCCCGGGTCGGGATCCCGCTGGCGGCGGGCGTCGAGAGCCTCAACGCCTCGGTGGCGGCGGCGCTCGCGGTCTTCGAGCTCGCGCGGATGCGGGGCTGGGTAACCTAGATCGTCCTGCTGGCGTAGCTCAGTTCGGTAGAGCAGCCGCCTTGTAAGCGGCAGGTCGTGGGTTCGAATCCCTCCGCCAGCTCCACACCCTCCCCGGTTCGCGAAATCCGCGTTTCTGTCGGTGGCCGGGGATACGCTGCCCGCATGCTGTCTGATCGTGACAAGAAGGTGCTCGACTTCGAGGGCGCGTGGTGGTTGTACCCCGGGCCAAAGGACCGGGCGGTGCGGGACCTGCTCGGCATGAACGCCACCCGCTACTACCAGGTGCTGCGTCGACTCGTCGACGACGACGACGCCCGCGACTACGCCCCGCTCACGGTGCACCGCCTCCGCAAGATGCGCCGCGAGCGCCGCGAGGCGATCGCGGCTCGGGGGCGCCACGTCACCGGGTGACGTGAACTCTCTCGCCGCCTTCGACGTTTCCCCTCCTGACGGCGACCGTCCCACTCCCGAGCCAGGCAACTGAGGTCCGCACCGCGGGCCGGAACGGAGAGAGACCACATGGCGCTCGACCTGATCCTTGGTCTGATCCTGGTGGGTCTGGTCGTGCGCGGCTGGATGCGGGGCCTCGCCCGCGAGGCGCTCGGCCTCGCCGTGGTGGTGGCCGGCACGGTGGTGGCGTTCCGGAGCAGCGGCCTCGTCGGCCCCTGGGTGGAGCGCATCAGCGGCGCCTCTCCCGACACGGCCCGTGTCGTCGCCGGGATCGCGGTCTTCCTTCTCATCTCGATCGCCGCCGGGGTGGTGAGCCATCTCGTTCACCGGGGCATCCAGGCGCTCCCCGGGCTCAGCACCGTCAACCGGGCGGCCGGTGCCGCCCTCGCCGCGGTGGCCTATGTGATCGTGCTCACCGTCGTGGTGTCGTTGCTGGCGGTGGCGCCGGTACCGCATGCGTTGGCCGACCAGGTGGACGGCTCGGTGGTGGCGGGCCGCGTCACCGACCCGACCGGGATGCCGCAGCGCGTGCTGCGGCTGCTGGCGGGGGACCGGGTGATGCAGGTGGTGCTGGAGCTGGAGGATCTGGCGGGGGTGCCCCGCATCGTGCCCGCCCCGGACGAGACCGTGGAGATCCCTCCCGCCACTCCCGGTGACCTCACGGTGCGGGCGGACGACGCAGACGAGGTCTTCGAGATGCTCAACCGGGAGCGGGTGGCGGCCGGGGCCGACCCGGTGGTCCGCTCCGCCGCCCTCGACGAGTTGGCGGGGCAGCGGGCGGAGGACCTGTATGGATCGGGGAACGTGGAGCGGCGCACCGACGGGCTGCGCGACGATCTGATGGACATTGGGATCCCCACCGTGGCCCGCGCCGAGGTGGTGGCGCTGGCGGCGACCCCGGCCTCGGCGCACCAGGGGCTCCAGGGTGACGCATCGACCGCGGCGGCGCAGGTGAACCACGACTTCCTCAAGGTCGGGGTGGCGGTGGTGGAGGGGCCGCTCGGGTTGATGGTGGTCGAGATCCTCGCCGGCTGAGCCCGGCTACGACGCAGCGGGTTCCTCACGCTCGTCATCGTCCTCCTGTTCGGCGACGATGCCCTCATGCTCGGCGACGGCCTGGGCATGGGCGTGATCGCCCGACGGCGACGCCGGGCGGATGTCGAGATCGGCGAGCACCTCGGCGCGCCCGTAGAGCACCAGGGTGTCGTAGCGGTGCACCACGGTGCGTCCCCTCGGCGCGCCGAGGAAGTCACCGTCGGCCCGTTGCACGGCCAACACCAGTACGCCCTCGTCCGGGAGCTCGAGATCGGAGAGCGTCCTCTCGGCGAGCCAGTCCTCCGGCCGCACCTGCAGCTCGGTGACGGCGTAGTCGCGGCTGAGCTGCATGAGGTGGTGGAAATCCCGCAGTTCGAGATCGGCGAAATTGCGGAACACCCGGGCGATGAGGCGGGTCACCATGTGCTCGAAGATGCGGGTGCGGATGAGGAGGAAGATCGCGAGCAGCCCGGCGATCATCACCCCGAACCGGCTCATGACCTGCCCGGTAGTGGCGCTGGTGGCGAAGGAGAGCATCACCGAGGCGAGCAGGCTGACCAGGCCGACGTTGCCGACCAGCATGAGGATCATGGCGATGCGGCGCCGCACCGGGTGGGTGACGATCGACTCCGATTCGCCGGTGGTGTAGCCGACGCCGGTGAGCATGGAGCGGGCCTGAAGCCGGGCCACCTCGGTCGGGAGCCCGGTCGCCATCAGTGCCACGGTGGCGACTCGCGCCACGAGCAGGATGATGATGACCAGCACCAACAACGAGGCGACTGCGATCACCGTGGTGCTCCTTTCCTCGGCGAACCCGCGGCGGGGTCGATGTCTGTCCAGAGACTACGTGGCGGCGCCGCCGAAGGTATGCGGGGTCAGTCGTCGGGACGGTCGTCGATCTCGAAGAACGGCGACGGTGGCGGCGCCGGCGCGGCCCCGATGGCCGCGATCGCGCGTCGCTTTCGCCGGGCCGACACGGCCCACAAGGCGATGCCGGCGGCGGCGGCGAGGGCGAGGACGGCCGCCAGCCACACCGGGAACCCCCTGCCGCCGTAGCTGGAGCGGGCGTGCAGCGTCAGCTCGTCGCCGGTGATCGGGATCGCCCAGCGGAGCCGCCCGTCGGCGAGCTGCTCGTCGGCATTGTGCTCTTCGACCGTGCCGGGAAGGGTCACGAGAACGCTGGCGGAGAAGAGCTGGCCAGAGATGGTGGCCGGGTCGAGCGGAAGCTCATCGGCGGCGAGATCGCTGCCGCCGAGTGGGGCGAGGGTGGCGTCGAGCTCGGCGCCGTCGTCGTTGACGGTGAGGGAGAACCGCCGGAAGGGGCCGGTGCCGTCACCGTCGCCGACGGCCCCGATGAGGGCGGCCACGGAGTCGAAGGAGGCGGGGGTGACGTAGAAGGTCATGTCCCCCTCGGTGCGCTGCTCGGTGGTCCCCTCGATCCCGAAGTCCAGGCCGGTCAGGATGTCGAGGTCGCCGTTGGCGAGCGAGCCGACGAGGTCCTGCACCTCCTGATCGACCCCCACCTCGGCTTCGACGGTGCTGCTGCCGTCCTCGTTGACGTCGAGGACGAGGTTCACCTCGGCGCGGCACCCCGTCGTCAGCAGAGCGAGGACCCACACCAGGCGCCACATCTTGCCCAACGAGTACTCCTCGGCCGATCGGGAAGAAGATACCCCGTGCGGAAGACATCGCGGTGTCGCCGGTATGTGGGAGATAGGCTCGGGCCATGTCAGACGACGATCTCGCCGCCGTTTCGCTCGAGGTGCGCCGCCTCCTCGTCGCCCGGTTCGACTCGTACGTCCGGGAGCAGTTGGCGGCGCGGGGTGTCACGGTGTCGGCCGAGATCGGATCGGCTATCGAGCGGGGCGCCAAGTGGCTCGACGGCCGGCTCGGGGAGCTGTTCTCCGCCGCGGCCGGCGAGCAGCGCAGCGCCCCCCTGGCGCTGTTTCAGGCGGCCCTCGCGTTCCCGACGGATGCGCTGGAGCGCGAGGGGGTTCCCGCGCCTGCCCGCGACGATGCCGAGGCAGCCGCGTTGCCGGGGGACACCTACCGGCTGGCACCCGCGTCGTCGCAGGATCTCGGCGACGAGGTGTGGCAGGCGCACGCCGCGTGGGGAGTTGCCAAGGCCAAGGCGCTCGGGGCACGGACGCGGCGACCGGAGACGGCCGACCCGGAACCGGCGGCGACGGTGGCGCTCTTCTCGGCCGATGCCCCGCTGCGCGGCGAGGTGGGAGCTCTGGTGCACGCCGCCGGGTACCCGCTGGAGGTGTGGCGCAACCCGGGCGCGCTCGACGCCGGCGTGGCGGGAGGCGCCCCGGTGGTGGCGATCGTCGACCTCGATCACCCAACCGCCGACGCCGCCTTGCGGGATCTCGCGGCGGCGGCCGTGCCGGTGATCGCGGTGGGCCGGGGGATCGACGACCTGGACACGGCCCGTGCCCGCGCCCTCGGGGCAAGGGAGGTGCTGGGGCGGGAGCGGCTCTCGGACCGTCTCGGAGCGCTCCTGCCGCGGCTCGCCTGAATCGCCTGCGCTTCACGATGCGATGGTCGTGACCCAACGCGCGTCATGCGCGAAATATCTATTGGACTAGATGTCTAGAGGTTTGCTATCGTCGTGCCATGCCGGATGCTCCATCCCGATCCGAGATCGTTCACCGCATCAACGTCGATCGCAGCAACCGGACGCCGCTGTCCACCCAGATCGCACAGCAGCTCACCTGGTTGATCGCCACCGGGGTCGCCGCTCCCGATTCGTTCCTCCCGACCATCGGCGAGCTGGCCGATCATCTCGGCGTCAACGTGCACACCGTCCGAGCCGCCTACCAGCAGCTCCGCGACGACGGCCTGGTGGCGATGCGGAGGGGCTCCCGTACCCTGGTGCTCGGCTACGACCGCGACCGCGCCCTTGCCGGCGCGGACCGTCACGCCAGCTTCAGCATCGGGGTGCTGGTGCCCTCCTTCAGCGACTACTACGCCGCCTTCCTCGACGCCGTCGCCATCGAGGCCGAGGTCGAGGGCTGGCTCCCCGTCATCTGCCGCACCGACGACTACGACCCCAAGGTCGTGTCCCGATCCCTCGATCAGCTCTTCAGCCGCAACGTCGACGGGGTGATCGCCATCCACTTCGAAACCCCGCAGGACGTCGCCGCCGTCGAGATCCTGGCGCAGTCCGCCGCGCTGCGCCCCTTCGTGTTCGTCGACAGCCTCCCCGTCGAGGGAGCCTCCCGCATCACCGTCGACCGGGAAGCCGACGGGCGACTCGCCACCCGCCACCTCATCGAGCACGGTCACCGGCGCATCGCCTTCTTGGCGCCCCCTCCGAGCTGGAACTCGACCCTCCGGCTCGGGAGCGGCTACCAGGCGGCCGTGTCCGACGCCGGGCTCCCGCTCGACCCCAACCTCGTCGTGAACGTCACCGACTTCTCCCTCGAAGCCGGCGCCAAGGCGGCCGGCCAGCTCCTCCAGGGCGACGATCCTCCCACCGCCATCTTCTGCGCCGGGGACATCCTGGCGCTGGGGGCGGTCCGGGCGATCGACGGTCTCGGCCTCTCCGTCCCCGACGACGTGGCCGTGATGGGATACGGCGAGATCCCCTTCGCCGCCCTCGCCGCGCCACCCCTCTCCAGCATCCGGCTCCCCGCCGACGAGCTCGGGCACCTCGCGGTCCGGATCCTGCGTGACGCCATCGACCAAGAGACTCCCCAAACCCCGGTGGCGGTGGAGACGACCCTCGTGCTCCGCCAGTCCTGCGACTGCCCACCGGCCACGACCCACAACGGAACCCAATAGAGGCGCAGTGCACGTCTCCTGAGAGGAAAGGACCCACCATGATCCACAGAGGGAACAAGGGGCGGTGGCTCGCCCTCCTCGTGGCGCTGGTGCTGGCGGTCTCCGCGTGCGGAGACTCCGGCAGTGAGAGCGAAGACACGACGACCACCACGGCGGCCGCGGCGGAGCCCGTCTCCGTCTCACTCCGGCTGCCGTGGTTCCCGAGCACCCAGTTCGCCGGCTCATACGTCGCCCAGGAGAAGGGCTACTTCGCCGACGAAGGGCTCGACGTCACGATCAACCCGGGCGGGTTCGACGTGAACTCGATCACGCTGGTCGCCGCCGGGAGCGACACGTTCGGCCTCCACGACACCAACTCGCTGGTGTTCGCCGCCGCCGAAGAGATCCCCCTGATCACGGTCGCGACCTTCCTCGAGAAGCACCCCGGCGCGGTGATGGCGCTGGAGTCCTCCGGGTTCGAGACCCTCGACGACCTCGTCGGGGCCACCATCGGATTCCAGGAGGGCGGCCCGTGGCAGCTCACCCAGGCGATGCTGGTCAAGAACGGCATCGACCCCGACTCCCTCGACCAGGTGGCGATCGGCTTCGACCTGACGCCCCTGTTCGAAGGCGACATCGACCTGATGACCGTGTTCGCAACCGACGAGCCGATCCTGGCCGAGCAGCAGGGCTTCCCGACCACCGTCTGGGTTCCCTACGACTACGACGTCCAGACCTCGGCCAACGCCCTGTTCACCACCCAGAGCTACTTCGAGGCACACCCGGACGTGACCTGCGCCATGGTGCGCGCCATCGCTCGCGGCTGGGAATACGCCTTCGCCCATCCGGAGGAAGCGGTCGACATCGTGCTCGCGGTCGACCCCGAGAACCTCGATCGTGACAAGGAAACCAAGAGCCTCGCCCTCCTCGAGGACGCGGTGATGACCCCCGATGCCGTCGAGAACGGCATCGGATCGATGACCTCGGAACGCTGGCAAACAGTCGACGAGGTCCTGCGGGAGTACGGCGGACTGACCGAGCCGGTAGATCTCTCATCGATCTACAGCGACACCTGCTTCGCCCCCTGATTCGCCTGGAGGGTGGACGGTCGAGCGGCCGTCCACCCTCCCCTCCCACTCGAGAGGAACACCTCCTTATGGTCTTGGACAAGAACGAGCAGGGGCACGGCAAGACGCAGTACCACCTGCGAGTCCGTCCCGGCGACGTCGCCGACTACGTCCTGCTTCCCGGTGACCCGGACCGGGTCGGCCGGATCGCGACCCACCTCGATGAGCCCCGCGAGATCGCCCACAACCGCGAGTACCGCACCGTCACCGGCAGCTACCGCGGCGTCGACGTCAGCGGCACCTCAACCGGCATCGGCTGCCCGTCGGCGGCGATCGCCGTCGAGGAACTGGCCCGAGCCGGCGCCGGGCACTTCATCAGGGTCGGCAGCAGCGCCGCCTTCACCCCCGGGATCGAGGCCGGCGACATCCTCATCAACACCGCCACCATGCGCCTCGACGGCACCACCGCCACCTACGTCGATCCGGGATTCCCCGCCGTCGCCGACCACGACCTGGCGCACGCCCTGATCGAGGCGGGCCGCGAGCTGAGCGCGGAACGGGGCTTCGGGCTCCACATCGGCGTCAACGCATCCAGCGACGCCTTCTACGCCGAAACGCCCGAGTTCGTCGCCAACCTGGTGCGTCACAACATCATGAACATCGAGATGGAGAGCGCCGCGATCTTCACGATCGCCCACCTCCGTAATCTGAAGGCGGCGATGGTGTGCGCCGTCTCGTACAACTTCATGGACCCCGACAACATCGAGTACGACGGAGTCAACCACGCACTCGTCACCGGCTGGGAGAATGCCATCGACGTCGCCCTGGAAGGGATCCGACGGTATGACGAGGGTCGATGACCACGACAGCTCGCGAGGAAACGGTGGCGACTGAACCGGCCGCCGAGGCCACCGTGCTCGACGGCGTGGGCATGCGCTTCGGCGGCGCCCACCCGGTCCACGCGCTGGAGGACATCGACATCGAGATCGGCGACGGCGAATTCGTCGCCATCGTCGGTCCCTCCGGATGCGGCAAGTCGACGCTGCTGCGCATCGTCGCCGGGCTGCTGCAGCCGACCGCAGGGTCGGTCACGGTACGGGGCAAGACGGCGGCGCAGGCGCGCCGCGACGTCGAATTCGGGTTCGTGTTCCAGAGCCCGGTGCTGTTCCCGTGGCTCAAGGCCCTCGGGAACGTGCTGCTGCCCGACCGGATCCTCGGAAACCGCAGCCGTACCCACGGTCCTGAGATCGAACAACGCGCCCGGCAGCTCCTCGACGACGTCGGGCTGCGCGGGTTCGAGGAGCACTACCCGGGCCAGATGTCGGGCGGGATGCGGCAGCGGGTGGCGCTGGCGCGGGCCCTCATCTACGAGCCGACCACCTTGCTGATGGACGAGCCGTTCGGGGCACTCGACGAGTTCACCCGCGATCGCCTCAACATCCAGCTGCTCGACGTGTGGAGCAAGGCCCGCTCGACGGTGCTGTTCGTCACCCACAGCATCCAGGAGGCGATCTTCCTCGCCGACCGCGTGGTCGTGCTCAGTCCCCGGCCGGGGCGCATCGTCCGGATCGCCGACATCCCCTTCCCGCGACCCCGCAGCCTCGATCTCCGCTACGAGGCGGCCTTCGCCACCCTCAACGGTGAGCTGCGCAGGCTGCTCGAGATCGAGCACGACGACGGCGCCGCCCCCGAGGAGGCAACCCCATGGCAGTAGACGACTCGACCGAGACGCCTCGCACGTCCCGCTGGCGGGCGCTGCTTCCGGCCGGGCTGCTGTTCGTCCTGTCCCTGGCGGCGTGGCAGATCGCGGTGACGGTCCTCGACGTGCCGGTCTACATCGTCCCCAGCCCGATCCAGATCGGGCAGGAGCTGATCGACTCCGGGGCCTCGCTCGCCAGTGATCTCGGCTGGACGATGCTCGAAGCCGTGCTCGGGTTCGGCGTCGGGAGCGGGATCGCCTTCCTGGCCGCGGTGGTCTTCGTCCACGCCCCGATGATCGAGCGGGCCGCCTTCCCGTGGGCGATCATGCTCCAGACGATCCCGATCATCGCCATCGCGCCCCTGCTCACCATCTGGTTCGGGTTCACCTTGGTGCCCAAGGTGGTGATCGCGGCGATCATCTGCTTCTTCCCGGTGCTGGTGAACACGGTGCGGGGGCTGCGATCGGTGAGCGGCCAGGCCCTCGAGCTGATGAGCGTGCTGTCGGCGCGCACCTCGTCGGTCTTCTGGCGGCTCCGGGTTCCCAGCTCGCTGCCGTACGTGTTCGCCGGTCTCCGGGTGGCCGCCACCCTCTCGGTCATCGGCGCCATCGTCGCCGAGTTCACCGGCGCCGATCGCGGCATCGGATTCGTCATCGTGCAGGCCAGCTACCGGATCGATACCCGGCTCATGTTCGCCGGGATCGCACTTTCCTCGCTCGGGGGGATCGGGTTCTTCGGCATCATCGGCTGGATCGAGAAGTCGATCCTCCGCTGGCCCGACGCCCGAGTGTCGGTCAGCTGAGGGCCGGACATCTCGCTATCGCCACCTTTGGCGTCCAGGTCACCGACGCGAAGGGGGTCCAGCCGTGGTGAAGGCCAGAGCATTCACGATTGCGCTCGTCCTCACCCTCGTCCCGTGGGCAACCGGCT
This sequence comes from Acidimicrobiia bacterium, assembly GCA_050050155.1. Classification (GTDB taxonomy): domain Bacteria; phylum Actinomycetota; class Acidimicrobiia; order Spongiisociales; family UBA5794; genus CAYQEC01. Next base: position 9,862 of record JASFUV010000014.1, read on the forward strand.
GCAGCGGGCCGGGCGCCGAGGTCGCCGAGGCTCCCACCGAGTGCATGGAGGATGCCGGCGAGACGCCACAGAGCCCCGTCAAGGCAGAGCTCGGACCCAATGGCGAGATCCTGGTCGTCTCGGCGCCCGGGATCAGCGTGGCTCTCGTCGAGCAATGCATCGACGATGTCAGCTCGGGGCGATCGGTGCGACTCCGCCGGTAGCCCCCCGTCCTGAGGGAGGAGCCGACGGCGGGCCTGCTCAGCCCCGGGTGGAGCGGATGAGGTCCCGGTACCAGTAGCCGCTCTGCTTGATCGTGCGCTCGAGCGTTTCCGGGTCGACCCGTACCAGGCCGAAACGGATCGCGTAGCCCCACGTCCACTCGAAATTGTCGAGCAGTGACCAGATGAAGTAGCCGCGGACGTCGGCGCCGTGCTCGATCGCCGTCCCCACGGCAGCGATGTGGGCGTCGAGGTAGGCGATCCGGTCCGGATCGTCGACGGTGCCATCCGGCCCGACCGAGTCCGGGTACGCCGCCCCGTTCTCGCAGACGTACAGTGGTGTGTCCGGATACTCCTTGCTCATCTGTTCCAGCACAATGGTGAGGCCGTCCGGATTGACCCCCCAGCCCATGGCGGTCGGCCCCCCCGATGTCTTCACCATCCGGGCTCCGTCCGCCCCCGGCCAGTGGGCGGTGGGCGGGGCGCCGGCATCGTGAACGACCTTGTGGATGTCGTAGTAGTTCAGCCCCAAGAAGTCCGTGTCCTGGCGGATGGCGGCGAGCCGGTCCTCGTCGATCCGGTCGGTCACCCCGTATCGGCGATGGAGACGGCGCACCCGATCCGGATAGGCGCCCCGGAAGGCCGCCTCCAGGAACAGGCGGTTCTGGATCGCATCGATGGCATCTGCCGCCTGCTCGTCCTCGGGCGTATCGCCGCCGGGGCAGGAAGGGATCACGTTGAGGACGATCCCGATCCGGTCCTCGGGGCGGGGATCGATCGCCCGCATGCGGGCGACGGCGAGATGGTGGCCCACCATCACGTTGTGGGCGACCACGTATGCGGAGCCGGGGTCGGTGAGACCCGGAGCGTGCTCCCCGGCGCTGTGGCCGAGGAAGGCGATACACCAGGGCTCGTTGAAAGTGGACCAGATCGAAATCAGGTCCCCGAGGTGCTCTTTCGCGATGGCGGCGTAGTCGGCGAACCATTCCGGAGAGGCAGGGTTGAGCCAGCCCCCTTCATCCTGGAGCGCCTGGGGGAGGTCCCAGTGGTAGAGCGTCGCGACCGGTGTGATCCCGGCTGCCACCAGACGCTCTCCCAGTTCCCGATAGAACGCCACGCCCTCCGGGTTGACGTCGCCGCGGCCTGCCGGCAACAGCCGCGACCAGGCGATGGAGAATCGGTAGGCGTTGATCCCGATGCGCCCCATGAGCGCCACGTCTTCGGCGAGCCGGTGGTAGTGATCGACCGCCCGGTCCCCGGTCTCGCCCCGTTGGATCTTTCCCGGGGTGTGACTGAACGTGTCCCAGATGGACGGCCCGCGGCCGCCCTCGTCGACCGCCCCCTCGATCTGGTACGACGAAGTCGACACGCCCCACAGGAAACGGTCGTCGAATACTCGCGGGTCGATCACCTCAAGCTCCTCGTTTCGGGGGGTGTTGCCATCCGGCGGACGGTGTCTGCAGATCCGCTACCGCCTTGAAACAGGC
>JASFUV010000015.1:0-11238 GCA_050050155.1 Acidimicrobiia bacterium
CCAGCCGTACTGGTGCGCCACGAGGGGAGCGGCAGCGCCCATCTCAGGAGGCCGGGAAGGGGCGGCACGGCGGCGTCGCCTGCGCTGCCGTCACGATCAGAGCACCTCGATCTCCAGCAGGATGACTTCCTCGTCGTACAACTCGAGATCGAAGGTGCCGGTCGTGTCGGCGACGAACTCGAGGAGGGCAGCCGTATCGGGACCGACATCGGCTTCGATGTCGTACCCCTCGAGGCTGACCTCGTCCTCCACATCGGAGGTGACGAGGATCTGGACCAGGGAGCCTTTGGCCACCTCGGATTGGTCCGGACCGTCGACTTCACCGTCGGCGTAGGAGACGGCGATGGTGATAGGAACGCCGCCGACGGTGGTCGTGGTGGTGGATGTCGTGGCGGCGGTGGTCGTGGTGGTGGTCTCCGCCGCGGTCGTGGTGGTGACCTCGGTGGTGGTGGTGGTGGCGACGGTGGTGGGGATCGTGGTGTCCTCGGTGGTGTCGCCGCCGCTGCATGCCGCCGCGGTCAGCGTCACGACCGCGAGAAACATGCAGAGGGGGAAGCGTTTCGCCATGGTGACGCGAGCCTACCCCGTCGTGGAACACACCCCTACTCGACGGTGGTCGGTTCCCCCCGCTTGACCGTCATACACATATGCGTATAATCACGGGCTCCATTCCGTAGGAGTACGCCCCGTGACCCACCGCATCGGCATCTTCGGCGCCTCCGGCTACGCCGGGGGTGAGCTGGTCCGACTCATCGACGCCCATCCGGGCATGGAAGCCGCCTTCCTCGCGGCCCACAGTAAGGCCGGGACCACCCTGGGTGAGGTGCATCCCCATCTCAGCGGGGGGGACCGGGTCCTCGAAGCCCTCGACCCCGCCGCACCGAGGGACCTCGACCTCGCCTTCCTGGCGCTTCCTCACGGCGCCTCCACCGAGCCGGCGCTCGCGCTCCTCGCGCGAGGGGTGCGGGTCGTCGACCTCGGGAGCGACTTCCGCCTCGACACCGCCGCCCGGTACCAGGAGGCCTACGGGACCGTCCATCCCCACCCCGAGGAACTGGGACGATGGCCGTACGGCATTCCCGAACTGTTCCGGGACGCCATCGCAGGCTCCGACCGGGTGGCGGTACCCGGCTGCTACCCGACCGCGGCGATCCTGGCGCTGGCGCCCCTGATCCAAGCCGACCTGATCGCCCCGACCCGGATCGTCGTCGACGCCAAATCGGGCGTCTCGGGGGCCGGACGTTCCGCCATCCCCACCCTCATGTTCGGCGCCGTCGACGAAGGCGTCACCGCCTACAAGGTGCTCACCCACCGGCACCGGCCCGAGATCGAGCAGGCGCTCGGCGCCGTCGCCGGCGGTGACCCCGAGGTGATCTTCACCCCCCACCTGGTCCCGATGCAGCGCGGCATCCTCGCCACCTGCTACGCCGTCACCCGGCCCGGCGTCGGGCAAGCCGAGGTGGATCGGGCCCTGGGGGAGGCGTACGGCGACGTCCCACTGGTGACGGTCGGGGCCGAGCCGCCCCACACCCGATGGGTCGTCGGCTCCAACCGGTGCCGCCTCTCGGCTCACGTCGACGAGCGTACCGGGATGGCGATCGTGCTCTCCGCCATCGACAACCTCCTGAAGGGGGCGGCCGGGCAGGCGCTGCAATGCGCCAATCTGATGCTCGGAATCGACGAGCTCGTCGGAATCCCGACCGACGGGTGGATGCCATGAGCGTGACCGGGCCCGAGGGATTCCGTGCCGCCGGCGTCGCCTGCGGGATCAAGGCGCGGGGCGTGCTCGACCTGGCCCTGGTCGCCACCGCCGAGCCGCGACCCGCCGCCGCCGTCTTCACCGTCAACCGGGCCGCGGCCGCCCCGGTGCGGCTCAGCCGCATGCACCTCTCCTCGGGTCGGGGCGTGTCCGCCGTCCTCCTCAACTCGGGATGCGCCAACGCCGGCACCGGAGCGGCAGGCGCCGCCGCGGCCCGCGCCTCGGCCGCCGCGGTGGCCGGTCACCTCGGCGGGGTCGCCGCCGAGGTACTGGTCGCCTCGACCGGACCGATCGGTCCCCAGCTCCCGATCGACATGGTGCTGGACGGGATCGGCCACGCCGTCGCCGGCCTCTCGTCGTCGCCCGAGGCGGGCCACGAGGCCGCAGAGGCGATCATGACCACCGACACCGTTCGCAAGGAAGCGTTCGTCACCACCGATGGCGGCTACTCGGTCGGGGGCATGGCGAAAGGGGCGGGCATGATCCGTCCCGACATGGCGACCATGCTGGTGGTGCTCACCACCGATGCCGCGGCGCCGGCCGACCTCCTCGATCAGGCGTTGCGGGCCGCGGTGGACGAGACCTTCCACGCCGTCAACATCGATGGCTGTGCCTCCACCAACGACACCGTGATCCTCCTGTCGTCGGGCACCACAGGGGTGGTCCCGACCCTCGAGGACCTCACCGCGGCCCTGACCGACGTGACCGCCGACCTGGCTCACCAACTCGTCGCCGACGCCGAAGGCGCCGAACGAGTCGTGACCATCGAGGTGTCCGGTGCCGTCGACGACGCTGCTGCACGGCGCGCCGGTCGCACCATCGCCGATTCGGCGCTGGTGCGGGCCTCGTTCTTCGGCGGCGATCCCAACTGGGGCCGCCTGCTGGGGGCGCTGGGAGCATCCGACGTCGAGTTCGACCCGGCCCTCGTCGCGGTCGCCTACCAGGGGATCGTCGTCGCCCGCGACGGCGTCGGCGTCCCCTACGACGAACCGGACCTGCTCGATCGGATGACGGAAGGACCCTTCACCGTGGAGATCACCATCGGCGCCGGGCCCGGCACGGCCCGGGTCCTCACCACCGATCTCACCCCCGACTACGTCCGTCTCAACGGGGAGCGCTCCTGATGGCGATGGGACACGGCACCCCACATCCCGCCAAACCCCGCATCGCCAAGACGATGGGGAAGGCCCGCATCTTCTCGGAGGCGATGCCGTTCATCAAGGCGTTCCGCAACACGACGGTCGTCATCAAGTACGGCGGGTCCGCCATGGTCGACGAGGATCTGCGCAGCACCTTCGCCGACGACGTTGCGATGCTGCACTTCGTCGGCATCAACCCGGTGATCGTCCACGGCGGCGGGCCCCACATCTCACGGGCGATGGGGCAGCGGGGGATCGAGCCGCAGTGGGTGGACGGGTTGCGCATCACCGACGCCGAGACCATCCGGGTGGTGCAATCCACCCTCGCCGGGGAGATCAACCCCGACATTGTGCGCCTGGTGAACGCCCACGGTGCGGTCGCGACCGGCGTCAACGGCCTCGACGCCAACCTGTTCATCGCCCGCCCCAAGGACGAACGCCTCGGGTACGTCGGGGAGATCACCGCGGTGAACCCGGCCCTCATCTTGAGCCTGCAGGAACAGGGGTACGTTCCCGTGGTGGCGCCGCTGGCGCGCGGGGAGGACGGCGAGGCCTACAACCTCAACGCCGACACCGCGGCCGGCGCCCTCGCCACCGCCCTCGGCGCCGCCAAGCTCATCTACCTCACCGACGTCGAGGGGCTGTACCGCGATCTGGGCGACGAGGATTCACTCATCGCCCGCATCGTGGTTCCCGAACTCGAGCGGGTCATCGCCTCCGGTTCGGTCTCCGCCGGGATGCTTCCCAAGCTCGAGGCGTGCATGGCGGCGGCGCGGGGAGGGGTGGAACGCACCCACATCCTCGACGGCCGGATGCAGCACGCCCTCCTCCTGGAGATCTTCACGCCGGAGGGCATCGGCACCATGGTCACCAAGGACCCGGTGCCGTGAGCCCGGTCACGGCCGCCCGCCGCCGGCTGCTGCGCCGCCTTCTCGCCGAGGAGACCGTGACGAGTCAGCGCCAGCTGGTGCACCGGCTCGCCGAGGAGGGTCATGCGGTGACCCAGGCGACCGTGTCGCGCGACCTGGACATGATCGGCGCCGTCAAGGTGCACGAGCCCGGGAAGCGGGCTCGCTACGAGATCCCGGCCGATCCGGCCGTCGCCACCGCGGCGGAGCGGGTCCTGAGCCAGACCCTCGCCGACTTCGTCGAGTCGATCGACGTCTCCGTCAACATGGTCGTGCTGCACACCCCGCCGGGCGCCGCCCACCTGGTGGGGGGATCGATCGACCGGGCCGGGATCGACGGGGTACTCGGCACGGTGGCCGGGGACGACACCCTGATCGTGGTGGCGGGCGAAGACGTCGGCGGGGCCGCGCTGGCGCGAGAACTCGAACGAATAGGAGCGACCTGATGAGCGAGATCCGCAAGGTGGTCCTTGCCTACAGCGGTGGCCTCGACACCTCCGTGATCCTCAAGTGGATCCGGGAGGAGTACGGGGCCGAGGTGGTGGCCTACACCGCCGACGTGGGTCAGGGCGACGAGGTGGCCGAGGCGCACCAGAAGGCCCTCGACACGGGTGCCGTCGAGGCGATCACCGAGGACCTGCGCGAGGAGTTCGTGCGCGACTACGTGTTCCCGGCGTTGCGGGCGAACGCCCTCTACGAGGGCTACTACCTCCTCGGCACGTCGCTGGCCCGGCCCTTGATCGGGAAGGGGATGGTGGAGGTGGCGGAGGCGACCGGCGCCGACGCCATCGCCCACGGCGCCACCGGCAAGGGCAACGACCAGGTGCGCTTCGAGTTGGCGGCCTTCGGCCTCAAGCCGGACATCAAGGTGATCGCCCCGTGGCGGGAGTGGGACCTGCGGGGCCGCAGCGACCTCATCGCCTATGCCGAGAAGCACGGGATTCCGGTGCCGGTGACGGCGGAGAAGCCGTATTCGTCGGACGCCAACCTGCTCCACATCTCCTACGAGGGAGGGATCCTGGAGGACCCGTGGGCCGGCCCGCCGTCCGACATGTTCGCCATGACGGTCAATCCGGAGGATGCTCCCGATGAGGCCGAGGTCGTCACCGTCGGCTTCCGGGAGGGCACGCCGGTGACGGTCAACGGCGTGGAGCTCGGCCCGGTGGAGCTGCTGGCGGCGCTCAACGAGATGGGGGGCCGCCACGGGGTGGGGAGGGTCGACATCGTCGAGAACCGCTTCGTCGGCATGAAGAGCCGCGGGGTGTACGAGACGCCCGGGGGCACGATCCTCTATCACGCCCACCGGGCGGTGGAATCGCTCACCCTGGACCGCGAGGTGGCGCACCTGCGCGACGAACTGGTGTCCCGCTACGCCGAGATGGTCTACAACGGGTTCTGGTTCTCGCCCGAGCGGGAGGCCCTGCAGGCGTTCATGGACAACGTACAGCAGCGGGTCAACGGCGAGGCTCGCATCAAGCTGTACAAGGGGCAGGCGATCGTGGACGGGCGCCGCTCCGACAGCGACGCCCTCTACGACGAGGCGGTGGCCACCTTCGAGGCCGACGACGTGTATCACCAGGGCGACGCCACCGGCTTCATCCGGCTCCAGTCGCTCCGCCTCCGCACCTTCGCCGAAAAGCGCATGGGAGAGGGCGAATGAACTCCGCCCCCCTCACCTCATGCTCCCAACCCAGGGTTGAGAGGCCGCAAAACCGTGGCCTGGAGCCCAGGGTTGGGAGACACGGACGCGACGGCGAGGGGATGGCGCCGTGACCATGTGGGGTGGGCGGTTCAGTGAGGGGCCGGATGCGGCGCTGTGGGCATTCACCGTCGATCCGTCGGACCGGCGGTTGCTTTCCGAGGACGTGGCCGGGTCGCTGGCGCACCTCGCCATGCTCGGCGCGGTCGGGCTTCTCGGCGACGAGGAGGTGACCGCCATCCGGGAGGGCCTCGAAACGATCGAGGCGGAGGCCGGCGACGGCACCTTCGTCTGGCGCGACGAGGACGAGGACGTGCACTCTGCGGTGGAGCGCCGCCTGGGGGAGCTGATCGGGGCGGTGGCGGGCAAGCTCCACACCGGACGGTCCCGCAACGACCAGATCTGCCTCGACCTGCGCCTCTACCTGCGGCGGGCCGCGGCCGAGCGGACCGATCAGCTCAGCGCCACGGTGGCGGTGCTCGCCGACCTCGCCGAGGAGGTGGGGGACACGGTGGTGCCGTCCTACACCCACCTCCAGCAGGCCCAGGCGGTGCCGCTGGCACACCACCTGCTCGCCTATGCCTGGATGCTGCTGCGCGATCGGGACCGGTTCCGCGACCAGATTCCGCGCCTCGATGTCTCGCCGCTGGGAGCGGGCGCCTCGGGCGGGAGCAGCCTCCCCCTCGACCCTGCCATGGTGGCCGAGACGCTCGGCTTTGGCGCCGTGTTCGAGAACTCGCTCGACGCGGTCGCCTCCCGCGACTTCGTCGCCGAGTACGTCTTCTGCTGTGCCCAGGCGATGGTGCACCTGTCGCGGCTCGGCGAGGAGCTGGTGCTGTGGAGCAGCCAGGAGTTCGGGTGGGTGACCCTCGCCGACCGCTACACGACCGGATCGTCGGCGTTGCCCCACAAGAAGAACCCCGACATCGCCGAGCTGGCTCGGGGCAAGGCGGCAACGGTGATCGGCGACGTCGCCGGCGTGCTCGCCCTGCAGAAGGGCCTTCCCCTCTCGTACGACAGCGATCTCCAGGAGGACAAGCGGGCCGTGTTCCACGCCGACGACTCCCTCGCCATGGCGTTGACGGCGATGGCCGGGATGATGGAATCGGCGGAGTTCCATCCCCCGGAGCCGCCCGCCATCGTCACCGCGCTCGACCTCGCCGAGGTCCTGGTGAAGCGTGGAGTCCCGTTCCGGGAGGCGCATCGTGCCGTCGGACGCCTGGTGGCAGCCCTCGACGCATCGGGTCGCGGTTTCGAGGAGGTGACCGCCGGGGACCTGGAGGCGGCGCATCCTCAGCTCATTCCCGAGGACCTCGACCTGCTCGACTCGGTCGTTTCGGTGGCGTCCCGGGTGTCGCCGGGGGGTGGGTCGTTCGCCTCGGTCGAGACCCAGCTGGAACGGATCAGGGCCCGGCTGGGCGACTGATCGCCGTCAATCGGCGGGTTCGGCCACCGGTACCGCGTCGCGCGCCACGACGGCGTCCCGCCGCCACGACCGCTTGCGGCGCCAGAAGAGGTAGGCGCTCGCTCCCAGCGGGATGGGGAGGGCGTAGGTGATGAAGCGGAACACGAGCACCGCGGCCACGATCTGCGCCCGGGTGGCGGCGTCGACGCCGATGGAGAGGGCGGCGGCGTAGCCCAGTTCGACGACGCCGAGGCCGCCGGGGGTCACCGGGAGGGCGGAGATGAGCCGCACGAAGGCGAAGGCGGCCAGCACCCGCACCCAACTCACCTCCGCTTCCGAGACCCCGACGTGGCGCAAGGCCACCAGGAGCACGAGGTACAGCGAGATGTGGCTGATGAGGGTGGCGACTGTGAGCCCGAACCAGCGGTCCTTCAGGAGATCGCGGGTATCGGTGCGGAACCGGCGCGCCGCGGCTCCCCACGTCCGCACCGGAGGCTTGCGGAGCAGCGCCCGGAACCGGGAGACGATCCGTCCCAGGGCCTCGCCGATGCGTTGCGCCAGCCGCTCGGAGCGGAGCATGAGCCCGAACAGGACCACCGCCCCGACCAGGACCGCCATCCCTGCGAGGGAGGCGGTGACGAGAGCGGCATTGACGTCCCCGAAGACGGCGAGCAGCACCAGCGCCACCACCGGCATCCCCAGCTTGACGAAGTTGTTCCACACCCCCGAGACGAGCGCCGAGAGAGCGAACGCCTCCGATCCGAACCCCCACGACGAGTACATGGCGTAGGTGACGCCGACACCGAGCGCGCCCCCACCGGGGAGGGTGTTGGCGATGGCGGTCGAGGCCTGGTTGGCGACCGCCGCCTGCGGCAGGGTCAGGCCGGGGAGCACCTCGACGAGCACGAACCAGTAGGTGGCGAGGTTCCAGATACCGACCGCCACCAAGGTGGCGATCTCGAGCCACGTCATGGCTCGGATCGTTGCCCACACGTCCTGGTAGGAGGCAAGGCGCGGGAGAACGCCGATGAAGATGGCGGCGATGACGGCCAGCGAGATGAATCCCTGCACGACGCGGCGCAACGTGGAGCGGGTTCCACTGGTTGCGTTGTCGGCTCCGGCCTGCACGGCGTCCCCTTCACGTGAACGTGATCGGAGCGTCACGTTCTCGTAGGCTGCGAGTCTACGACGAGCGCCCCCACCACTGCTCCTCGCGGCGACGGTGGGGCGACCCGTCTCCCCGGAGAGAGGTGTGGACTTCCATGACGATGCCACGCGATGCCGATCCGCTGGCGTCGCTCAGGGTCGGGACGATCCTCACGGCGGTGTTCGGTGCGTTGTCCGTCGCCATGCTGGTGGCGATGGCGCTCCCGGCGGGCCGGCACGCGATGGGCGAGTTCGACGAGGTCTGGATCGACTGGATGACCAACCTGCGGTGGACGCCCCTGATACGGGTGTCGCGTGTGCTCGACGTCATCGGGTCGGGGCTCGTACTGTGGCCGGTGCGGATCCTGGTGGCGGCGTGGCTGGGGTGGCGCCGTCGCCGGCGGGCCCTCACGATCTGGGTCGCCGCCGCGGTGGTGTCGGAGGCCGCCATCGGCCTGCTCAAGGCCGGGTACGCCCGGACTCGTCCCCCTGATCCGCTGGTGTCCACCTCCGGGTACTCGTTCCCATCGGGTCACGCGGTGGCGACTGCGGTGATCGTGGTCGCTCTCGTTCTCGTGTGTATCCCCCCGGGGCGGGCGCGGCGCCCGTGGGAGATCGCGGCGGCGGGGTTCGCGGTCTGCATGGCGGTGAGCCGCACCATCCTCGGTGCCCACTGGCTCACCGACGCGGTGGCCGGAACCGTCATCGGGCTGGCGGTGACGATCGGCGCCGCCGTCGTGGTGCAGTGGCGGGGGACCCGTCCTCCGCCGGCGGCTGCGACCGAAGGCGATCCGGCCACGGTGCCGACGGAGCGGCAGGCCAGGGAGTGAGGCGGAGGGTCCGGGTTGTCGCCGACCACCCGGTCGCGCAACAATCGCGTCCAACCCACGGGGCGGAGCGATGAGCATCGTCGAGCGGAAGTCAACCGAATCTCTCGAAGAGATCGAGTTGGGTCCCCGTGTCGCCTCGGCGCTGGCCGGGATCGGCGAGCGGCGCGAGATCAAGCTGGCGGGCTTCCGTCTGGTGGGGCGCCGCCGCAGGCCATCGGGTACCCCTCCCCCGCTGCCCCACCCCCTCTTCACCAGCGGCCGGGTCTGGCTCGCGGTCGCCGTTCTCGTGATCCTGGTGTGGCTGACGATCTTCCTGTGGCCGGAGACCGAGAGTTGGTGGACGAGGCGGGACCACGAGATCCTCCGTTGGTTCGTCGACGTCCGCAACGACGCGTTCACCGCCGTCGCCCGTCGTGCCCAGTTCCTGCTCGAGGAGCGGTCCATCCGGACGGTGCGGCTCGCCACGATCGCGGCGCTCCTCGTGTTCCGCCGGTTCCGCCACCTCTTCGTCGGCCTCGCCGCATTCCTCGGGTTCCGGCTCGTGATCGACGCCCTGAACTCGGAGATCGGGCGTCCCCGCCCCTACGTCGAGATCATCGGAAACTGGGTCGGGCCGTCACATCCGGCGGCGATGATCGCCGCCCTCACGCTCACACTGGTCGTGATCGGCTACTCGCTGTTCCCGGTGGGGCGGTGGCGGAGCCGCTGGTTCGGTGCGGCAACCGCGCTGGTCGTCTTCCTCTCGCTGATCGAGGTGTACCTCGGGGTGAACCACCTCACCGACGTGGTGTTCGGGGGGCTCTTCGGTGCCGCGGTGGGGGTCACCACCTTCCGGCTCTTCGTGCCCGACCAGTCGTTCCCGGTCCGCTACCGCAGCGGTAGCTCCGCTCACCTCGACATCACCGGACCGCGGGGGACCGCAATCAAGGAGGCGGTGCGGGATCAGCTCGGCCTCGACGTCCTCTCCATGAAACCGGTCGGGCTGGCCGGATCGGCCGGCTCCACCCCGATCCGGTTGACGGTGGCCGGCGAGGACGGCAACGACGTGTACCTCTTCGCCAAGCTCTACGCCACCAGCCACCTCCGCTCGGACCGGTGGTACAAGATCGCCCGCCACGTGCTCTACGGGGCGTTGGAGGACGAGGTGCGGTTCACGTCGGTGAGCAGGCTCGTCGAGTACGAGGATTACCTGCTGCGCGTGATGAAGGACGCCGGGATCCCGTCGGCGGCCACGTTCGGCATTGTGGAGCTGACACCGGAACGGGAGTACCTGATCGTCACGGAGTTCTTCCAGGGGGCCGTCGAACTCGGTGACGCCGACGTCAACAGCGCCGTCATCGACGGGGCGTTGCGGATCATCCGCGACCTGTGGGACGCCAACCTGGCGCACCGCGACGTCAAACCTGCCAACGTCATGGTGCGCGACGACGAGGTCCTCCTCATCGACGTCGCGTTCGGCACGGTGCGGCCGACCCCGTGGCGGCAGGCGGTCGACCTCGCCAACATGATGCTCACCCTGGCCCTTCGCACCGACCCGGATGTCGTGTACCGCCGGGCGTTGCTCCAGTTCTCCCCCGGCGACATCGCCGAGGCGTTCGCCGCCACCAAGGGGGTGACGATGCCGTCCCAGCTCCGGGCCGGGGTGCGGGACCGGGTGCGGGAGGATGGGTTGGATCTCATCGCCGAGTTCCGCCGCCTGGCGCCGAAGCGCGAGCCGATCGCCATCCAGCGCTGGAACGCGGAACGGATCCGCCTCACCCTGGCGGTGGTGGCGGGGGCGATCTTGCTCCTGAGTCTCACCATCGAGAACCTGCGCGGGGCGGGGTTCCTATGAGGCGCTGGGGCCGCATCGGGGTGTTGGTTCTGCTCCTGGCCGCCACGTCCGGGTGCGCCGAGTCGGGGCTCGGTCTGGGGGAGCCGCGCTGCGTCGGCGGCGGGTCGGCGATCGTCCTCGAGCTGCAGGCGGTGCCGTCCGCCGAGCTGGTGCCCTGCTACGACGAACTGGAGCCGGGGTGGGAGCTGGTGGAGTTCGTCGCCCGCAACGGATCGGCCCGGTTCGTTCTCGACTCGGACCGCGAGGGGGCCCGCTTCCTCGAGGTGGAGGTGAGCGAGTCCTGTGACGTCAGCCAGGCGACCCGGGTGCCGGCGGGCCGCGACCCCCGGCTCCCGCTGGCGAGCGATCGCAGCGGGGTGGAGCGCTTCGTGGCGGTGGAGGAGGCGATCCCGTCGAAGGTGGGTGAATCCGGCTACTACCGCGGATCGTGGTTCTTCCGCTTCGACGGGGGATGCGTCACCTACCGCTTCGACGCCGGCGGATCCACCATCGAGACGCTGCCCGACGACGTGGCGGAG
>JASFUV010000016.1:0-10806 GCA_050050155.1 Acidimicrobiia bacterium
CGATGGCGGACATGATGCTGGAGGTGGCGGTGCTGCGGGCCAAGCGCGACGACTTCGCCCGTCCCGAGGAGATCCGGCCCCTTTACATGCGGGAGCCGGACGCCGCCATCAACTGGTCGGACTTCCGGGAGGAGGGCATGTGGCCGGGGGCGACCACATGACGTCGAAGGCCGCCGCCGTGATCCGGCCGATGACCCGCCGCGACATCCCGGCGGTGGCGACGTTGGAGCAGGAGGTGTACACGCAGCCGTGGTCGGTGCGGGTGTTCTTCGACGAGCTGGCCCAGCCGAACCGCGCCTATTTCGTCGCCGAGAACGGCCAGGGGGGGGTCGTCGGCTACGGGGGTCTGCTGCTGGTCGAGGAGGACGCTCACATCACCACGCTGGCGGTGCTGCCGGAGGCGCGCCGGGCCCGGCTCGGGACCCGGCTCATGCTGGCGCTGGTCGAAGGCGCCCTCGAGGCCGGGGCTCGCCACCTCACCTTGGAGGTCCGGATGTCCAACGCCGGCGCCCGTAGCCTCTACGAGCGATTCGGGTTCGCCCCGGTGGGGTTGCGCAAGGACTACTACCGCGACGAGGACGCCCTCGTGATGTGGGCGATCGACATCGACGCCGAGGAATACGGCCTGCGCCTCGACGTGATCCGGCGTTCGTTGCAGGAGGCGCCGTGAGCGGCCCCCTGATCCTCGGGATCGAGACGAGCTGCGACGAGACCGGAGTGGCGGTGCTCGAGGGGCTCGAGATGCGCTCCACCGTGCTGGCGTCCCAGGTCGAGGCCCACGCCCGTTTCGGGGGCGTGGTGCCTGAGGTGGCGGCGAGGGCCCACGTCGAGGCGATCCGTCCCCTGGTGCACATGGCCCTCACCCAGGCGGGGATCCATTCCGATCAGCTCGACGCGGTGGCGGCCACGCGCGGGCCGGGCCTTGCGGGGGCGCTGATGGTGGGCTTCTCGTTCGGCAAGGCGCTGGCGTGGAGTCTGCAGCGTCCGTTCATTGGCGTCGACCACATGGAGGGTCACCTCATGGCGCCACGCCTCGACGATGCCGAGTACGCGCCGCCGGCGATCGTGGTGCTTGCGTCGGGTGGGCACAGCCAGATCGTGCACGTCCGCGCCTGGGGCGACTACGAGGTGCTGGGGCAGACGATCGACGACGCCGCCGGCGAGGCGTTCGACAAGCTCGCCCGTTTCATGGGGCTCGGCTTCCCGGGCGGGCCGGCCATCGACCGGGCCTCGGCCGATGGCGACCCGGAGGCGATCGCCTTCCCCCGGGCCCTTCCCGACCGGCCGTTCGACTTCTCCTTCTCCGGGCTCAAGACCTCGGTGGTGACGTTCTTGCAGAAGGCGAAGGAGGCGGGCACGGTGCCGCCCCTCCCCGACGTCGCCGCCTCGATCCAGGAGGCGATCGTCGACGTGCTGGTGGCCAAGGTGTTCAACGCGGTGGAGGCCACCGGGGTGACGACGGTCGCCGGTGGGGGCGGGGTCCTCGCCAACCGCCGCCTCCGGGAGCGTTTCGGCGCCGAGGCGGACCGCCGGGGGGTGCAGCTCTTCCTCCCCGCCCCCGCCCTGTGCACCGACAACGGGGCGATGATCGCCGCCGCCGCAGGCCACCGGCTGGAGCGGGGCGAGGTGACCCCGTGGGACGCCGAGGTGGATTCCGGGCTCAGGCTGGGCGGGTGAGACGCGGGTACCGCCTCGGGGAGCTGTTCGGCATCGAGATCCGGGCCGACCTGTCGCTCCTCGTGCTGGCCGTGCTCCTCACCTGGTCCCTCTACCTCGACCTCGCGTTCCGGTTCCCCGGGACCTCGCGGGGGACGCTGCTGGCGGCGGCGGCCGGCACCGGGGTCGCCTTCATGGCGAGCGTGCTGGTCCACGAGCTGAGCCACTCGCTGGTGGCGGTGCGCCGCGGTCTCGAGGTGCGGCGTATCCGGCTCTTCATGTTCGGCGGGATGTCGGAGATCGCGACCGAGGCGAAACACCCTCGAGACGAGCTGGCGATCAGCCTCGCCGGTCCGGCGGCGTCACTCGGGATGGGGGTGCTGTTCCTGCTGGTCGCCTGGGTGATGCCGGGCCGGGCGGAGCTGGTGGAGCGGCTCGCGCTCGTGCTCGGGCTCGCCAACGTCGCCATCGCCGGGTTCAACCTGTTGCCGGGATTCCCGCTGGACGGGGGCAGGGTGGTGCGGGCCCTGGTGTGGCGTGCCGGCGGCGACCGGCGCAGGGCGACCCGGTCGGCGGCGACCACCGGCCGGGTGCTCGGGTGGGTGATGGTGGCCGCCGGGGTGGTGGTCTGGGTGTGGCTGCAGGATCTGTGGGCGGTATGGCTGGCGGTGGTGGGATGGTTCCTGTTGCAGGCGGCATCCGTGGCGCGGCGCCGTCAGGAGTTGCTGGACCGCATCGTGGGCATGTCGGTGGGCGACGTGATGCGACCGGTGGCGATGACGGCGGCGGGGGATGACACGGTGGCGGGCGTGCTCGCCCTCCACGGGTGGGGGGAGCGGCTGCGCACCATGCCGGTGGTGGTGAACGGCCGGGTGCAGGGCGTGCTCGGCACCCGGGAGGTGGGCAGGATCGCGGCACCGCAACGGGCGGACACGCCGGCGTCGGCGGCGATGACGCCGATCGGTCCCGACGACGTCTTCGAGGTCGGCCTCGCGTTCGAGGATGCGTTGACGCGCCAGCCGGGTGCGGCGGGTGTCATGGTGGTGGTCGACGCGGGCCGGGTGGTGGGACTGGTGGCGGCCGAGGAGATGGCGGCCGCGCTGGGGGAGGCGCCGCCGCGGCGCTGACCCGGAGCCGGGAGGGGGCGTTCCGGAAGGGGCTGGCACTCACCGCGAGGCTCTGCTAGCACTTGTCTCAGGAGAGTGCTAGCCTCTGGCAGTCACGAATGTTGACTGCTAACCACCCGAGAGGAGGGAAACGGATGAACCTGAAGCCTCTGGGCGACCGCATCGTCGTGAAGCCCCTCGATGAGGACGAGGTACGGACCGCGAGCGGTCTGGTCATCCCGGACACCGCCAAGGAGAAGCCGCAGCAGGGCGAGGTCCTTGCGGTGGGTCCCGGTGAGTACAAGGACGGCGAGCGAGTCCCGCTCGACGTCTCGGTCGGCGACAAGGTCGTCTACTCGAAGTACGGCGGTACCGAGGTCAAGTACGACGGCGAGGACTACCTCATCCTGTCCGCGCGCGACGTGCTCGCGGTCGTCGGCTAGGAGGAATCACACACATGGCTGCGAAGGAACTGAGATTCAACGAGGAGGCGCGGCGAAGCCTCCAAGCGGGTGTTGACAAGCTCGCCGACACCGTCAAGGTGACACTCGGCCCCAAGGGCCGCAACGTGGTGCTCGAGAAGAAGTGGGGAGCCCCCACCATCACCAACGACGGCGTCACCATCGCCAAGGAGATCGAGCTCGAGAACGCCTTTGAGAACATGGGCGCCCAGCTCGCCAAGGAAGTCGCCGACAAGACCAACGACGTCGCCGGCGACGGCACCACCACCGCCACCGTGCTCGCCCAGGCGATGGTGTCCGACGGGCTGCGGCTCGTTGCCGCCGGCGCCAACCCGATGGAGATGAAGCAGGGCATCGAAGAGGCGGTGGCGAGCATCGTCGAGGCCATCGCGTCGACCGCCATCCCGGTCGATTCGAGCTCGCGGGACCAGATCGCCTACGTGGCGGCCAACTCGGCGGCCAGCAAGGAGATCGGTGACCGGATCGCCGAGGCGATGCAGAAGGTCGGCAACGAGGGTGTCATCACCGTCGAGGACAGCCAGACCTTCGGCGTCGAGTTGGAGTTCACCGAGGGCATGCAGTTCGACAAGGGCTACACCTCCCCCTACTTCATCACCGACGCCGACCGGCAGGAGGCCGTCTTGGACGACCCCTACATCCTCATCGCCAATCAGAAGATCACGGCGGTGCAGGACCTGCTCCCGGTGCTGGAGAAAGTCATGCAGACCGGCAAGCCGTTGATGGTGCTCTCCGAGGACGTCGAGGCGGAGGCACTCGCCACCCTCGTCGTCAACCGGATCCGGGGCACCTTCAGCTCGGTGGCGGTCAAGGCTCCCGGTTTCGGCGAGCGCCGCAAGGCCATGCTGCAGGACATCGCCATCCTCACCGGCGGGACCGTCATCTCCGAAGAGGTCGGCCTCAAGCTGGAGAACGTGACCACCGACATGCTGGGTCGTGCCCGCAAGATCGTCGTCACCAAGGACGACACCACGATCGTCGAGGGCGCCGGATCGCATGACGAGGTCGGGGCGCGGGTGCGCCAGATCCGTCAGGAGATCGACAACTCCGACTCGGATTGGGACCGCGAGAAGCTCCAGGAGCGGCTCGCCAAGCTCTCCGGCGGGGTCGCCGTCATCAAGGTCGGCGCCGCCACCGAGGTGGAGCTGAAGGAGAAGAAGCACCGCATCGAGGACGCCATCCAGGCGACCCGCGCCGCGGTGGAAGAGGGCATCGTCGCCGGCGGCGGCGTCGCCCTGCTCCGTGCCCAGTCGGTCATCAAGACCCGGGGCGGCTCGGACGACGTCAAGGCGGGCCGCGCCATCGTGGAGAAAGCCCTCGAGGCTCCGCTCCGCCAGATCGCCGTCAACGCCGGCCACGAAGGCGGTGTCGTCGTCGAGCGGGTCCGCAGCGCCGAGGGCAACGAAGGCTTCAACGCCGCCACCGGCCAGTACGAGGACCTGATGAAGGCCGGGATCATCGATCCCGCCAAGGTGACCCGGTCCACGTTGCAGAACGCGGCGTCGGTCGCGGCGCTCCTCATCACTACCGAGGCGCTCGTCGTCGAGGAGAAGGAAGAGGAGGCTGCGGCCGCCGGCCACAACCACGGCATGGAAGGCATGATGTAGCCGTCCAGCTGCGCACGATTCGACGGGGCCCCCGGCATCGGGGGCTCTGTCGCGTTGCGACGGCCGTGTCCCGGACGGGGTGTCGTGCGGCGCGTCGACGGCGGAGCAGGGCGCGGCTCGGGGTATGGTGAGCGCTCGCGCCGGCAATCCCATCCTGGGGCACCATGCCGGCCATGAGGTTCGTCGAGAGGACGCTTCGATGGCGAGATCGAGAACGCAGGTGCAGCGGGGGGTCGACACCCGGGAAGCGATCATCGAGGCGGCCATACGGCAATTCGGCGCCAAAGGGTATGCCGGCGCTCGGCTCGATGTCATCGCCGCCGAGGCCGGGGTGAGCCGCCCCGGCCTGCTCTATCACTTCAACAGCAAGGAGGAGTTGTTCGAGGCCATCCTCGACAAACAGCGTGACAACGATCGTTCGATCTTCGGGATTACCGAGATCGCCGATCTCGCCGGCTCCGTTGTCGTGGAATCGTTCTTTGAGACGGTTTCTGCCGTGCCGGACTTCCCCGACCTCGCGCGTCTCTTCCACGTGCTGGTCGGCGAGAGCGTGCTCGACGACGCTCCGACCTACCGCTACATCCGGGATCGCTACCAGGCGCTGCGCAAGGGAATTGCCAGGGCGCTGCGCCGGGGTATGGCGACGGGGGAGGTGCGGTCGGACTCCGACGCCGAGATGATCGCTGCGGTGATGATCGCCGCATCCGACGGGTTGCGCACTCAGATGCTCCTCGAGCCGGACTTCGACTACCACGCCGGCGCCGAACGTCTGCGCCACATCATCCTGTCCCTGGTCGTGTCCGACGAGGCGACTCCGAGCGAGTAGGCCATTTCGCTGAGGCTCTCCCTCATGGTGGGGTGGGCCCGTTGACACGTCCTTACTTACCTGTCAGTATGTCGCCTCGTCGATTCCGTGCGATTGGCGATCGGAGGCACGAAGCATGGCCCACCAGGGGTACACCGTACGGCACACGACGTCCGGGCACGTCCGGGGAATGAGCCACAGCGGGGTCGCCAGCTTCCTCGGGATCCCATACGGCGCCTCAACCGCAGGCGCCGGGCGCTGGCGACGCGCTCGGCCCCCGGAGTCGTGGCACGGGATCAGGGACGCCCTGACATTCGGGCCGGCCGCCCCCCAGGTTGATCTCCGCATCGAGGCGACAGGTATCTGGCCGCAGGTGCTCGATCTCATCTACCCGCGGAGCGGCGCCCCGACGGAAGGCATGCCGATGGGCGAGGACTGCCTGGTTCTCAATGTGTGGGCTCCGAGCGAGGTTCCCGCCGACGGGTTGCCGGTGATGGTCTGGTTCCACGGGGGTGGTTTCCACCACGGTGCCGGGTCGGAGATGTTCTTCTCCGGGGACGCCATCGCCCGGACCGGCCGCGCCATCGTGGTCACCGTCAACCACCGAATCGGCCTGATGGGGTTCCTGGCGCTGGACCACCTCCTTGGCGACGGGTACGCAGGCTCGGGCCAGGTCGGCGTGGACGACATGGTCGTCGCCCTCGAATGGGTGAGCGACAACATCGAGTCGTTCGGGGGAGATCCGGGACGCATCACGATCTTCGGCCAGTCGGGGGGCGGCGCGAAAGTCGCCACCTTGCTCGCGATGCCCCACCTCGAGGGGAGCATCCACGGCGCCATTCTCCAGAGCGGCCCGATTCGATGGTTCCAGACCCCTGATCGAGCCCGGGACGTCACCTCACGCGTGCTCGACGCGGCCGGCCTGACCGAGGTCGAGGCCGATCTGCTCCTCGAGCTCCCCTTGCGCTCCCTCCTCGCGATCCAGCGGCGAGGTCGGCCGCTGGAAGACGGGTCGAGGCCGATCATCGACGGTGACCTCATTCCCGCCGAACCGTTCCACACCGAGGCGGCATCACACCTGGCGGAGGTTCCGTTGATGATCGGGACCACCAGCCATGAGATGTCCCTCCTCCTCTCCGAACGGGAGGATTACGCCGGGCTCACCTACGAGCAGCTTCCCGAGGCGGTTGCCCACACCCACGGGGACGCGGCCGACACGGCCGTCACCGCGGCCCGCACCGCCCACCCCGAGGAGCCGGCGCCCCTGGTGCTGGCCCGTATCTTGACGCAGGCCTCGTTCACCGCGTCGGCCGTCACCGCGGCGACACGCAAGTCACGCCAGGCGGCTCCGGTGTACGCCTACGAGTTCGCCTACCAGACGGACGCCTTGGGGGGCCTGCTCGGTGCGACGCACAGCCTCGAGATTCCGTACGTGTTTGGCACCGTGGCGCGGTCGCCGTTCGCCGGAGCACGTCCCGAGCGGTTCCGGGTGTCGGAGCGTGTCCGCGACGCGTGGATTTCCTTCGCGGAAACCGGATCGCCCAATCATCTCGACATCCCCGATTGGCCCACCTACGACGAAACGACACGCTCCACGATGGTGATCGATACGCATTGGAAAGCCGTGAGCGGGCCCGACTGCGACCTGAACGCCTCTCCGAGCGGCCTGGCGATGTGGCCGGACGCATGGGTGGCGGCCTCCGCGTCGGCGCCCGGACCGAATCGCCACAACGACGAAAGTGAGACACAGTGACGCGGGACACAACTCTGAACGGGACACTCAAGCGAGGGATGATCCTCGCCCTCGTCGTCATGCTGATGTTCGCCCTGGCCGGTTGTTCGAGCGACAGCGGCGCCGACACCACTGCGGCGCAGAGCGCGGGCGACACCACGACGACCACGAGCGCGCCCGGGACCACCGCCGCCGGGGAACAACAGGACCTGGCGATCGCGCTGATCGTGCAGGTTCAGACCTTCGACCCGGCCGGTGTCCAGGAAGGCAACCACGTCGTCTACGCGCAGCCGGTCTACGACTCCTTGCTCAAGCGCGAACCCGATGGCACGATCTCCCCGTACCTGGCCACCGACTGGTCGTGGAATGACAGCCGCACGGAACTCACAATGACCTTGCGCGACGACGTCGACTTCACCGACGGGCAGCATTTCGACGCCGAAGCGGCGAAGGCGAACCTCCTCCACTTCAAGAATGGTGGCGGGCCCCACGCCGACTTCCTCGCCAATCTGACCGACGTGCGGGTGGACGACCCGTACACGATCACGCTGGTGCTTGACTCGCCGAACCCCTCGCTGGAGAACTACCTGGGCAACATGGCCGGCATGATGGCCAGTCCCGCCGCATTGGACGATCCGAGCCTGGCGACGACCCCGGTAGGATCCGGTCCCTACATTCTCGACGAATCGCGCGTGGTCCCCGGCGACACCTACGTCTACGTGCGCAACGAGGGCTACTGGAACCCGGACGGCTTCCCGTACGACACGATCACGATCAAGTACCTCCCGGAAATGACCGCGGCGTACAACGCCCTGGTCTCCGGCCAGATCGACGCCACGTTCACGCAGCAGGCTCCCGCGGCGATCGAGGCGGACGGACTCGGTGTCGAGACGATCCTCGGCAACTGGGGTGGCATCTCCATCTTCGACCGGGACGGAGTGATGGTTCCCGCACTGGGTGACGTTCGCGTCCGGCAGGCCATCAACCTCGCCTTCGACAAGCAGTTCGCGCTCGGCCTCTTCTTCCAGCAGGAGTTGGGACTCACGACGTCGTCGATCTTCGATCCGGCCGGACCTGCCGCCTCTGATCTGCAGGATCACTACCAGCAAGACGTCGAACGGGCGCTGACGCTGATGGAGGAGGCAGGGTACGCCGACGGCTTCGATCTGGAGTTCGGTACCAACATGCCGGGGCAGAGGGAAGAGGTGAACGCCTTCATCACCCAGTCACTCGCCGCGATCAACATCAACGTCACGTTCGTCAACCAGGATGCATCGGACGCCTTCCCCAACGTGCTCGCCGGGAAGAACCCGGTGGCGTTCACCTTCTTCATCATGCCTGATCCGTGGCAGACGACGATGTTGTACGTGGCCCCCGAGGGGACCTGGAACGTCTTCCACACCCAGGACCCGGCGCTGGACAATCTGATCGCAACCGCGCAGGTGGCCCCGGCTGACGAGTCGGCGGCGGCCTTCCAGGCGATCAACGACTACGTCGTGGAGAACGCCTGGTTCGCCCCGTGGTTCGACATCGCGACGACCCTGGCGCATTCCAAAGACGTCAACGTCCGGATGCAGGTTGGTCAGGCCTTCCCGTCCATCTACAACTTCACCCCTGCCGCATGACGGACAACGGATTGCCCCCGGTGGCGGTGTAGGCCTTGTTGGTCTACATCGCCCGCCGGGTCGTGCTCTCCCTCGTCCTGGTGTTTGTCATCAGCGTGATCACGTTCTCGCTGCTGTACATCTCGACGGGGGAGATTGCACGGAACATCCTCGGCCCGAACGCCTCCCAGGTGCAGGTCGACCAGAAGATGGTGGACCTGGGGCTCGACCAGCCACTGGTCGACCGCTACGTCGACTGGCTGAGTTCCGCGGCCCACGGCGACCTCGGCGTGTCCTGGTTCGGCTCCGACCCGGTGATCGATTCCATCCGGTACCGGTTGCCGGTGACCATGTCACTCGCGGTCGGCGCCACCCTCGTCACCGCGGCGGTGGCCGTGGCGATCGGGCTGTGGGCTGCGACCCGGCGCGGCTGGGTCGACCAGCTGATCCAGTCGCTGTCGGTGCTCGGTTTCGCCCTGCCCGGCTTCCTGGTGGCGATCGTCCTCGTCGTCGTCTTTGCCATTCGTTGGCGGATCTTCCCCGCCACCGGATACATCGAACCGTCGACCAGCCTGTCGGGCTGGCTGAAGACGATCACCTTGCCGATCGTCGCGCTGTCGTTCAGTTCGATCGCGGCGACGGCCCAGCAGGTGCGTGGGGCCGCCATCGACGTCCTCCATCAGGATTTCGTCCGCACCCTCCGCAGCCGCGGTATCGGCGAGCGGTCGATCCTGTTCCGCTACGTGCTGAAGAACGCGGCTCCGGCCGGGCTGACGGTCCTGTCCCTCCAGTTCATCGCTCTGTTCGGAGGCGCCGTCATCGTCGAGCAGATCTTCGCCATCCCGGGGATCGGGACCTACTCGATCCAGGCGGCTACCCGCGGTGATCTCCCGGTGGTCATGGGGGTCGTCCTGGTGACGGCGATCATCGTGGCACTCGTCAACCTCACCATCGACGTTCTCAACAGCTGGCTCAATCCGAAGGTGAGGGTGCGGTGAACGCCGAACGCGCCGCCGTGGAGCCGCGTCGCCGCCGATCGCGCGGCCTCGCCCAGTTCCTCCACAGCCGCGTCGGGATGGTTGCGGCCGTCCTGTTCCTGCTCATCGTCCTCGTCTGCTTCGTCGGTCCGCTCGTCCTTCCCTGGTCCCCAGACGAGCTCGATGCCGGCGCCATTGCCCAGGCGCCCAGTACCAGCCACCTGCTCGGCACCGACGTCATCGGGCGGGATGTGTTCGCGCGGATCCTCATCGGCGGCCGCGTCAACCTGCTCGGTGCCGGCCTGGCCTTGCTGGTCTCGCTCGTCGTCGGCGTGCCGGCGGGGCTCGTCGCCGGCTACCGGGGCGGCACGTTCGATGCCGTCACCAACTGGCTCACCGATCTGGTCATCGCCGTCCCCGCCATCATCGTGTTGCTGGCGGTGAGTTCGATCGTGGGTCCAAGCGTGTGGATTGCCATGTCGGTGTTTGGCGTGATCCTCGCTCCGTCCTTCTATCGGCTGGTGCGAGCGGAGGTGATGGCCGTTCGCAGCGAGCTGTACATCGATGCAGCCCGCGTCTCGGGCCTGAGCGACACTCGCATCGTCGGCCGCCACATCCTCTCGGTGGTGCGCGGCCCTGTCATCATTCAGTCCGCCTTCGTGCTCGGATTGGGCATCGCGATCCAAGCGGGCCTCGAGTTCCTCGGATTGGGAGACCAGACCCATCCGAGCTGGGGCCAGATGCTGAACCAGGGCTTTCGCAACATCTACCGGGCTCCCCGGCTTATCTTCCCGCCGGTGGGGGTGATCGTGATCTCGACCCTTCTGTTGGCCCTGATCG
>JASFUV010000017.1:0-10790 GCA_050050155.1 Acidimicrobiia bacterium
AAGTTACCCCAACCGGTCAAAGAAACCTCGGGAGCGCCATGGAACAGCAAAAGCGAATCGTCCCGGCGGAGCTGCGCCGCAGCCGCATGCTGTCGATGGTCCAGGAGCGTGAATTCATGCGCGTTGCGGATCTGAGCCGTTTCTTCGGGATCTCCGAGGTCACCGTGCGCTCCGACCTGGATCACCTCGCCAGCGACGGGATGGTGCAGCGGGTCCATGGTGGCGCGATCGTGACCACCTCCTCCCCGCGCGCCGAGCAGACCTTCGAACAGGCCGAGAGTGCCTCGGCGCTGGAGAAGGAGGCGATCGGCCGCGCCGCCGCCGGGCTCATTTCCTCCGGCGAGACGATCCTTCTCGACGTCGGCACCACCGCCGCCGCCGTCGCCCGTGCCCTGGTCGCCCGCAACGACCTCACCGACGTCATCGTATTCACCAACGGCCTCCCGATCGCCATGACCCTCGAGCCCCTCATCCCTCGCTTCACGGTCGTCGTGACCGGGGGAACGCTGCGACCTCGCCAGCACTCCCTGGTGGATCCGCTTGCCAGCGCCATCATCGGCGAGATCCACGCGTCGACGGTGATCCTGGGCTGCAACGGTGTCCACCCGGATGAGGGCGTTACCAACATCAACCTCCCGGAGGCCGCAGTGAAGCGGCTGATGGTGGATGCGGCGCAACGATGCATCGTCGTTGCCGACGGCACCAAGCTGGGCAAGATCTCCGTCGCCAAGGTCATCGACATCAGTGACGTCGACCTGATCGTCACCGGTACCTCGGCCCCTTCCGAGATGGTCGCCCATCTCGGCGAGCTCGGGCCCGACGTGAGAGTCGCCGATTGATCGGGGCGAGGCACTCTCGCCCGATGATGGACCCCGAACCCGAGCCGTCGGCTTGGTCGAGCGATGCGGCAAGGAGCCGAGCTGCGTACTGCGGGCACCGGGCCGGCTGAACCCGTTCCCGCCGCCGACCGGGACGACAATCGAGATCCTCGACACCGCGATTCGTTCCACGTATCGGCGTCAGGCACAATCGGGCAATCGGAGGTCACCCCGAACCCGCGCGAGGTTGAACATGCCCATGACCGGTGTTCTCCCCATCGCCACCTATCTCGGCGCTCTCGAGATGGAGGGAGCCCGCACGGCGGCCGCCGCCGAAACAGGCGGCCTCACCACACCCATTCCCACCTGCCCGGGGTGGACGATGTGGGATCTGATCCGGCACACCGGAGCCGTGCACCGTTGGGCAACCGACATCGTCGCCACGCCCCGCACCGAGGAGTGGTGGGTCGATTTCGAAGGCGGACCCTGGCCCGAGGACGCCGAACTGATCGACTGGTTCCGGAGCGGCGTCGCAGGCCTGCTGGAAACGCTGCGAGCCGCCCCCTCCGATCTGGAGTGCT
Organism: Acidimicrobiia bacterium; assembly: GCA_050050155.1. Taxonomy (GTDB): domain Bacteria; phylum Actinomycetota; class Acidimicrobiia; order Spongiisociales; family UBA5794; genus CAYQEC01. Next base: position 1,400 of record JASFUV010000017.1, read on the forward strand.
GGGCATTCCTCGCCGCCCCCACCCCGCTCCTGATGTGGGCGCGCCGCCAGGCTCACGAGACGGCCATCCACCGCCTCGACGCCGAAACCCCGACCGGTGGCGTGTCCGACTTCGATCCGGCCTTTGCCGCCGACGGCGTCGACGAGCTGCTGAGCTGCCACCTGCCGAGGAGATCACCCCGGACGCCGTCGGGGCAGCCGGTCGTCATCCAGGTGCGCGCCACCGACAGCGGCGACGAGTGGTCCCTCCTGGCCGGTGCGGGCCCGATCTCCACCCCACACCGGGGCGCCCGTGCCGACTGCCGGGTGGAGGGTCGAGCTTGCGACCTCTATGCGTTTCTGTGGAACCGGCGAGACGCGACCGGGATCGAGGTCGGAGGCGACGCCACCCTCATGGACTGGTGGCGGGAGCGGGTGCGCGTCCTCTGATCAGGAGCCGGTGAGGTCCAGTGGATCCCCCGCAGCGCGCTCGACGGCACGGTGGAGGAACGCCGCCATCTGGCCCCTGGTCACGGGTTCACGCGGGCAGTAACGGTCGTTGTCCGGCGGGTCGCAGCCCACCGTGATGCCGGCCGCCGCCAGCTCGTTGATGTCCCCCTCGAAGACCGACCCCTCGTCGTCGACGAACATGTCACCGGCTCCGGCACGAAGGCCGAAGGCCCTCGCCAGGAACGCCGCCATCTGTTCCCGAGTCACGGGCTCCTCAGGACAGAACCGATCGTTGTCGGGCGGGTTGCAGCCCAGCGTGATGCCCGCCGCCGCCAGCTTCTCGATGTCCGCCTCGAAGATCGACTCGTCGTCGTCGACGAAGCTCGCCGTTCCACGATCGGTCAGCGAGAAGGTGCGGGCAAGGAACGCGGCCATCTCGCCGCGAGTCACCACGCGGTCGGAACAGAACAGGTAGTTCTCGGGCGGGTTGCAGCCGAGGGTGATGCCGGAGTTGCCCATCCAGTAGATGTCGTCCTGGAACGTGTCCCCGAACATGTCGTCGAAGAGCCAGCGGAGCCGGGCATCGATCCCGGTGACGTCCTCGCCGTCGCCGACCACCACCGGGGTCGCCAGCTCGGCCCTCAGCAGCGGCTGATCCTGGTACACCTCGACGAAGTAGTCCCAGGTCGCCTCGGCGTCACCGTTCCAGAACGCCAGGTAGTAGGTGCCGGGACCGAGGTTCGGGATCGTGTAGGCGCCATCCGACTCCGCGTCGAACGTGGCGACGTAGGTGAAGGTCGAGTCGAAGAGATCGACGTGGCCCTGGTCGACGGTGGCGCCCTCGATGTTGCGCACCGTGCCGCTGATGCTGCCGGGCACCGGGTCGGCGGCGGAGGCGGCTGCGGGCGGCGCGAGGAGGGCGAGGAGGAGGGCCGGCACGGTGAGCCGGGCGGCGTGTTTCGCCACGAATCGTCGCATGACGAACTCCTGGTGTGGGGTGGGGACATCGCCACTCTGGCACACCGCGGGACCTACCGAGGACGGCCGCCACTCAGCGTGTCAGCTCCTTCTGGAGCGGGGTGGCGAAGCGCGGGGTGACCCGGAAGTCGCCCAGCCAGCGGTGAAGACGCGCCGCTTCGGCCTCCATCAGGGCCGTTGTGTCCCTGCCGCCATCTTCGAGGATGCGGTACGCGATCTCCCCGTCGGGGCGCTGTGCCCATCCGCCGACGATCCGCCCGTCGTGCCACACCGTGGGTCCGGCGTTCCCGTTGCGGTCGAAGAGGGCGGCGCGATGCGGTCCGAGGTACCAGTCGCGGACCTTCCATCCCATGGTGGTGGAGTCGAGCGAGGGGAGGAAGCGGACCCACGATTCGGGCGGGTCGAGGGCCTCGACGTCCCCGGCCAAAGCGATGCCCTCGTCCCCGTCGTCGAACGTGACCTCGACGGTGTCGATCGCTGCGAGCGCACTGCGGGTGTCGGTAACGGTCCATCCCGTCCACCATTTGAGGTCCTCGAACCGGGCCGGGCCGTAGGTCGTGAGCCAGCGGCGGGCGAGCGCGGCGCGGGCCTCTCCGGGTGGCATGCCCGGCAGGGGCGCGCCGAGCCAGCGGTCCGTGAGCGACCACCGGTAGGCGGACGACAGCCACGAACCTCTGGGACGGGCCCGCACCACGGTGCCTGCGGTCGCCAGCAGGAACAGGATGCGGGTCGACACGCCGACCGGGCCACCCCACTTCTTGCCCTCGCCGAACACGAGCTGGGTGCGGAGGGCATCCACCTCGGCGCGGAGTTCGTTGGCGGTGGCTTCTCCGAGCCGGTCGAGCGCCGCGACCGTGGCGGCGGAGGCCTGGTCGATCCAGGCGTCTCCATCCTCGGCGATGCCCTGGTTCTCGATCATGCCGGCGAGGCGGTTGCGTTCGCGGCGGACGAGTGCGTCGGCACAGCCGTGCTGAAGCAGCGGCGCGTCAGCGGTGGCCACGACGAACATGGTGCGCCGCATGCCGAGGATCCGGACCAGGTCGCGCCCGTCGTAGAGGGCGGAATCGAGGGCGGTGGCGACGTCGCCGGGGCAGCGGGCGCGGGCGGCGAGGTAGACGCTCGCCGGGTCGGAGGAGTGCAGGCCGACGAGGTCTGCGGCGACGGTCACGATGTCGGGGCCCGGGGTCGCCAGGTGGTGGCGGATTCCGAGCCTGATGCGCCGTTGCTCGTCGGTGATCCTCGGGGGCATGGCAGGCATTGTCGCGGTTCACCATCCCGAGGCACCACCTCGCACTGGAGGCATCGGCCGCCCTCGCCACCCGCGAGGTGCCACCATTGCGGTGTGGGTGATCTCGGCCGGCGTCTGGACGACGCCGTTGTGCCGCTCTCGATTCGGACGTTTGGGACGGCTGTCCTAGCGTACGTGTCAGCAGACGCATACACCGTTCCTGGCCTCTTGCGGTGAGGGTTGGGCACACGCCACACACCATGGGAGGCCACCATGCCAGCCAAACTCGTCTCCGCCACCATCGCTCAGGAGAGCGACTTTCGCACCGAATGCCGCGCCGGCAACCACCTGGTCGTGATCGACCAGCCGGCGTCCGCCGGCGGCACCGATACCGGGGCGACACCCCTCGAGTTCCAGCTCTTCGCCCTCGGCGGCTGCATCACCGCCATCGGCCGCATCATCGCCAACCAGCGCCGGTTGGACATCCGCGGCATCAAGGTCGAGATGGAGGGTGATCTCAACACCGACGGTCTCCTCGGCAAGGAGACGCCCGATCGGGTCGGGTTCACCGAGTTTCGGGCCCGCGTCTCGATCGACGCCGACATGTCAGACGAGGAGAAGGCGGCGCTGGTCCACGAGATCGATCTCCGTTGCCCCATCTCCGACAACCTGGGGACCGGCGCGGAAATGGACATCTCCTTCGCCGGCTGATCCCACCGTGCCCGCCCCGTGCTCCCAACCCTGGGCTCCAGGTCATCAGAACGCGGCCTCACGGCCCACGGTTCACCGGGCCGTCCCGAACCGTGGGCTGAGGTACACGAAAACGCGGCCGTGCAACCCTGGGTTGCAGGACACGCGGCGGCTCGCCGCCGGCTACCCGTCGTCGGCGGCGAGGAGGTGGCGGCGCCCGTAGCGCCACGGCCGGTCCGGCTTGGACAGCAGCGCCTGGTAGACCGAGACGCCGCCCCGCTCGAACGCGACCGCGGATCCGGCCATGTAGACCCGCCAGATGCGGTACACCTTCTCGCTCGATGCGGCCACCGCCGCCTCCCGGTTCCGCTGCAGATTGGCGACCCAGTGCCGGAGGGTCCGGGCGTAGCTGAGGCGGAGGCTCTCGAGGTCCCGCACCTCGAACCCGACGCGTTCGGCCGGTGCGATGACGCGCTCGATCGGCACCAGCTCCCCGTCGGGGAACACGTAGGTGCTGACGAAGGTCGGATTCCGTCCCCGCCGCCGGCTGCGGTCCCGGCTGGTGATGCCGTGGTTGAGGAGCTGCCCTTCGGGTGTGAGGAGCCCGTGGAGATGGCGGAAGTAGTGCCTGAGCTGCCGTTCCCCGACGTGTTCGACCATGCCGATCGAGGCGATTGCGTCGAACGTCCCTTCGACCTCGCGGTAGTCGGATTGCAGGATCACGACCCGGTTCGCCAGGCCGGCCTCGTCGATGCGCCGGCGGGCCACGTCCGCCTGCGCACCGCTCAGGGTGATCCCGACGGCTTCGACGCCGTACTCGGCAGCGGCGTGCCGGACGAGCGCTCCCCACCCGCAGCCGACGTCGAGGAGCCGCATCCCCGGCTCGAGCTCGAGCTTGCGGCACACCAGGTCGAGTTTGCGGCGCTGCGCCACCTCCAGCGGCTCCTCGGGATCGAGGAAGGCGGCGCATGAGTACACGAGGTCGGGGCCGAGGAACTGCCGGAAGAAGTCGTTGCCGGTGTCGTAGTGGTGGGTGACGGCCCGGCGGTCGCGCCGCCGGCCGTGCAGGCGCCCCCGGATCACCGGCCGTGCCTCGGCGTGTTCGTCCGGTTCAGGCAGCCGCCGCAGCCTGCGTTGCAGCTGCCACGCCGCGAAACGGTGCCCGGACAGCGATTCGAGCCGGGCGGCGAACTCGAGACCGGCGAAGATGTCGCCTTCGAGGTCGACGTCGTCGTTGATGTACGCCTCCCCGGCGGTGAGGTCGGAGGGAGGCAGCAGCAGGGCTCGTAGGGCGCCCGGGTGGCGGAGCACGACGGTGAACGCGGCGTCGTCGGGTCCCCAGGTGGTGCCGTCCCACGCCCGCATCGCGGGCACCGGCGGCCCGGCGAACCTCACCAGGGTCCGGTAGATGTCGTGGGACAGCTCGAGGGGATCCATGGCGCCTTCCTCCCGGCAACGCGTTCCCCCCGATTCTCGCGACTCCGGCGGCGCTACGGAACACGGATTGTGGCTGACGATGAGGCCGGCACACCAGGGCCGGCAGTCCCCGGCTCCGCTCCGAGTCGGCTGTCACGACGCCCGACCTCCGACCGTCGCGCCGGCCGTGGCGGCCCCTGGGTCGGTGGCGATGCCGAAGACGGATCGGTCCCGACGCCAGAGTGTGACGTTCGGCCCTGTTGCCGAATTCCGGATCGTCGCTACCGTATGTCACGATCTGCCAACAGAGGGGGGAGCGCAATGCTCTACACGCGTACGCGCCACGCCGCGGTGTTCGCCGTTTCGTTCGTGGTCGTCCTGGTGCTGTTCGCCGGGATCGCGCTGGCGGTGCTGCCGCCGGGCGGCACCTTCGTCGACGACGACGGCAACGTCCACGAGGCCAACATCGAGGCCATCGCCGACGCCGGGATCACTCTGGGGTGCAATCCACCGACCGACGACCGCTACTGCCCCGACTCGGCGGTGACACGGGGACAGATGGCGGCGTTCCTGGTGCGGGCCCTCCACCTCACCGCCACCGGCGACAAGGATTTCATCGACGACAACGACTCCGTGTTCGAAGCCGATATCGAGAAACTGGCCGAAGCCGGCATCACCCTGGGCTGCAACCCGCCGGACAACACCAGGTTCTGCCCCGACTCGGCGGTGACACGGGGACAGATGGCGGCGTTCCTGGTCCGGGCCCTCCACCTCACCGCCACCGGCGACAAGGACTTCATCGACGACAACGACTCCGTGTTCGAAACCGACATCGAGATGCTGGCCGAAGCGGGGATCACGTACGGCTGCAACCCGCCGGACTACACCATGTTCTGTCCCGACGACGACGTGACCCGGGACCAGATGGCGTCGTTCCTCACGCGGGCGCTGGGCCTGACGCCGCCCCCGGTGCCGCCACGGCATCCGGGCGACGCGGTCAACTGCACCGACTTCGCCACCTGGACGGAGGCGCAAGCCTGGTTCGACCTCTACTACCCGACCGAGGGCGACGTCGCCAACCTCGACCAGGACGGCGACCTCATCGCCTGCGAGAGCCTCCCGGGCGCACCGGGGTAGCGGGTGCGTTCCTCGTCCGGAATGCTCGGTGGAGAGGACCTGCGCGTCCTCAGGAAGGTGGCTGCCTCAAGTCCATATCGACGATCGTCTCATCGATCGAGCCTGGTACGGGCTTGATCGTGAAGGGCGGCGCCGGCAGCTCGCTGCGGGACACCGCCACGACGTAGGTCCTCGGGAGGTAGTTCATGAAGCACCCCTCCGGCGGACCGGTGCTCAGCGTCGGAGAGACGAGGACGGCATGCAGCAACGTCCCGGTGACGACGACGTCGTCGAGGCGGGAGATCTGGCAGGATGGCGGGCCGCCGCCGTAGCCGCGTTCGAACGTCACCACGATCTCGGTGGAGAGGTCGACCTCCGGTACAGGGTCGTCTACATCGAGATCGGCCCACAGATCCTCGAGTTGTGCCGCCGACGTGGTGACCCGCGGTTCCCGTCCAACGGAACGGTCGTACTCGCCGAGGTAGCGCCAGCCGTCCCCGCCCGCGGCCTGGGGCCCAGGAGCGACGTAGTCGCTGACCTCGAGCCCGTCCACGCACACCGGGTAGCCGGCCACCGCCGCGTCCGCCGCCATCACGTTGTCGGGGGTGAGGAAGCCGACCCACACCCCCACGTACCCGGCGAGTTCGTCCATGTCATAGGTCTCCATCCCGGCAGGCAGAATCGCGTCAATCTCCTCGTAGAGGGTGAGGAGTTGACGCTCGGTATAGGGCAGCGCGACCGCTACAACCCCCTCGCCGGGAAACGCCTCCTCGAGCTGAGTCTGCCGTTCGTCGAGGTCGGCGTCGACGAAACCCACGTCGATCCATTGATTGTGCCCCCTGTCCACCCAGAGCTGCGAGAAGCCCGGCAGCGTGGCGGCGAACTGGCGCACCGCCTCGACGAGGTCGTGGTGATCGTCGTGGTAGACGGGCTCGTCCCGGTAGCTGGTCTCCGGGGCGGAGGGCCATTCCAGGCTGCTACACAAGGGTGTGGCGACGTCGAGGCTGTCGAACCAGACGGAGCTGTCTCCCAAGGACGTCGGGATGGTCGACGACGACGTGTCCGGCACCGTCGAGGAGGCAACGGTGGAGGTCGGCACCTCACCGGTGACCGGCTCCTCTCCCATGCCCGCCAGCCACACGGCGCCTCCGACAACTCCGGCGATGAGCAGCGCCGCGGCCGCCGCGACCGTCCAGCCGCGACGCCGGGGCTGCGGCGGAGGCGGCACGGTCACGTCCGAGAGGCCCGATCGGAGGCGGGCCGCGGCCCTACGGAGGCGTTCCTCAACGTTCATCGCCGCCCCCTTCCCAGCCGGACAGCCGCTTCGCCAGCGTTGCTCGACCCCGGGCGAGATGTGTCTTCACCGTCTCCTCCGAGCAGCCCAGGATCGCGGCGACTTCCCGTCGCGAAAGGTCGTCGAGGTAGCTGAGAGCGATCGCCTGGGCCTGGCGGCGTGGGAGCCGGCGCACCTCTCGCCACACCTCGGCGTCGAGGGCGGCGCCGGCTGCTCCTGGCACGGCTTCACCGGCCGGACGGGATCGGGCAAGGGCCTTCGCCTCGGCCACCCTACGGCGAATGGCCGACACCGCCCGGTTGGCGACCACTCGCCGCACCCAGGCGTCGGGATTGTCGATCGCCTCGCCGTGGTCCCATCGTCGCAACGCGGCCACGAATGCCTCCTGCGTCAGTTCCTCGGCCGCCGCCGGGCTGCCGGACAGCACGATGGCCAAGCCCAACACGGAGCGGTATTCGCGCCGGTAGAACGACTCGAAGCTCTCCCGCCCGCGTACCAGCGGCGTCTCGCTCACTCGCCTCACCACCCCCGTGGCAATACCTGACACAAGAGTATGTCGCTTCAGCGCGCTCTCGGGGGGGACATCGGCCTGGAGTCACGAGGGCGCGGCCGGCTGTGCCGCCGCCGGTTGGCATCGGTCACCCCTACCAGAGCCGCGACCCCGCGATCAGCAATGCGAGCGCGGCGGCTCCGATGTAGAGGGCCAGGATCTTGACGATGCCTCGAGCGCGGGGGCTGTGATCCGGGTTCCTCACGAAGCGGCGGATCATGGTCCCCAACACGAGGCCGGCGACCACGGCCACAAGCGTGTCCATCGGTCCGGGCTGCCCTTTCGGTCGTTTTCGGGGACGGAGAAAACCCTACCGGCGGGGAGGGGGTTGCTCGCACCCCCACACGGCGAGGTGATCGCGGACTGACGGTGGGTTGAGGTCGCGGACCAGCCTCGGGTCGCCCGCCGATGTCCCATGGGTGGGTGGGCCCCAATTGGTCAGGGGCCCCCACGAGGAGTGGGAGCCCCTGAGTCTTGGTGGAGCGGTGAGAGCCGTTCCGTTGCGGGCAAATCGATTAGCTGGAGGCCAGGACGTCGACGGGCTTCGGCATGTCGACTTCCTCGCCGTCGACGAAGCGGGGGGCCTTCACGCCGTTCCCCTTGCTCACCCACACCATGCCGAAACCGGTGAGGATGGAGAGGATGCCGACGGCTGCGAACAGCCCGGCCAGCGCCAAGCCGAGCTGGAGTGCCGAGTGGGTCACGGTGCCGACACCGAGCTCGGCGAACAGGCCATGCACGGTCCCGCTCCATGCCTGCTCCCGGGCGACCGACTCGATCGGGTTGGAGCGGTCGAAGTCGGTCCAGTAGCGGCCGTCGACGTCGAACTCGTAGGTGCCGGCCGGGATGACCTCACCGTTGTACTCGGCGTCCTCGGCCAGAGTCACCGTCTGGGTGCCGTGCAGGGTGTGATAGCCGATCGTGGCCATCTGATACATGTACTCGGTCGCCGTGTTGACCAGCGGATCGTTGGGATCGAAGTCGGACTGCACGACCGGGTAACCCCAGTCGTCGGTGAGCAGCGACATGATCGCCTGGGCGCCCTCGACGGTGCCGCGGTCGACGAGCTGCCCGGCGTCGTTGTAGTTCAGCGTGACGTTCTGCGCCTCGCTGAACGACTCCAGGGCCCGATACCCGGCCTGCGTCTTGGTGTAGGCGACGGCACCGGCGACCGCGAACACCAATCCGGCGGCGACCAGTAGATACCCGAGCTTCTTGAGACGGCCTCGCATCCTTCTCTCCTCGTGAGTGGTGGACTCATTGACTTGAAATCTCCATAACCATGAAGGAAAGAGGCCGAGGTCTCTACCTGCCATAGGGCCCTACCCGGGGTTCCAAAGGTCCCGGGTCGGCAGGCGTTCTACGGGCGACACGAAGCGGCCGCTGCCGTCACAACCGTGTACCGGATCGAAGCGTCACTCAGCCCCGGACGCGCCGCCATCAACTCCCCCGTCCCGATGGAGTGGCGGCGATCGCCTCCCCGGCCGCCCACTCACCCAGTGCCCGGTACGCCTCGAACTCGGCGAAGTCGAAGTCTTGATCGATGGTCGAGTGGTTGGGGAAACGCTCGTCCACCTCCCAGTAGGACCGCACCTGCCACGGCGCCTCCTCCGACACCGCAGCTTGCACGTAGCAGATGTGACCCTTGGTGCCGCCCGGGAGGCGGGGATCCGTGAACGTCCCCCACACAT
>JASFUV010000018.1:0-10419 GCA_050050155.1 Acidimicrobiia bacterium
GGGCCTCCGACGTGCTCACCCTCGTGGGCCTCCACGAGGAGCGGTTTCGCTACCTCGGCGAGTTCTCCACCGGCATGAAGCAGCGGGCCACGCTGGCACAGGCGATCGTGCACGACCCGCGGCTGGTGTTCCTCGACGAGCCGACCGCCGGGCTCGACCCGGAAGGCCGCGACGAGATGCTCGACCTCATCTCGCGCCTCGGCACCTTCGGCATCAACGTCCTCGTCTCGTCCCATGTGCTCCCCGACATCGAGCGCACCTGCGACTGGGTCGTCATGCTCGACGGGGGCAGGGTGCTGCGCACCGGACCGCTGGAGGGCCTCACCGACACCGGCACCGTCGAGATCGAGGTCATCGACGACCCCGGCCCCGTGGCGGCCGCCCTCACCGCTCGGGGCGCCGAGGTGAGCGTCGATCACGCCACGATCCTGTTCACGCTGCGCGAGGGCGACGCCTTCCTGCTGGCGCGGGACGTCCTCGCCGACACCGGCGCCGTGCTGCGCCGCCTCGGGCCGAAGACCACCAGCCTCGAGGACATCTTCCTCGAAGAGGAGGGGGAGACGTGAGCGACCGCGGCGTCGTCTTCGATCTCGGCTACGTCCCGCACGAGGGGCCTCGTCTCGGGCGCCTCGGCGCGGTGCGGGCCGTCATCAAGGACGGGGTGCGCCGGGTGCTCGGCCTGCGCCGCAAGGCGCGGCGCAAGGTCATCCCTTGGCTGCTCTTCACCCTGGCCCTGGTCCCGGCGGCGGTGTTCGTCGGCCTCGCCTTCTTCGTCGGCAACTTCGCGCCCGAGGCCGACAGCCCGTTCGGAGGCCACGCCGAGTACATCTCCCTCGTCGGCACCCTCGTGATGCTGTTCATCGCCCTCGCAGGCCCTGAGCTGCTCATCCCCGACCGGGAGGAAGGGGTGCTGGCGGTGTACAGCTCCCGGCCCCTCACCGTCGGCGACTACCTGCTCGCCCGGTCCGGGGCGCTGGCGATCGTGGTCGCCGGCTTCATGATCCTCCCCAACCTGCTCATGTATGTCGGGTTCGCCGCCCTCGATGACGCCGGCTTCGCCTCGACCCTGCTCGGGAACTGGGCCGACCTGGTGCGCATCCTGGGAGCGACCGCCGTCTACCTCTTCGGGTACGGGGCCCCGGCCCTCCTCGTCGCCACCCACGCCAAACGCAACGGTCCCGCCACCGGGGTGTACCTGGCGATCATTCTCGGCTCGACCGGGCTGGCGGAAGGCTTGAGCCAGGCGGCCGACATCCCGGGCGGGCGATGGGGGTCGCTGCTGGCGCTGCTGCAGCATCCCCAGATCGTCCGCGCCTGGATCTTCGGGCGCACCCCCGACGCGGGATCCATCCCCATCGACGCCGGATTCGACCCATGGGCGTCGCTGCTGGTCATTGCCGCCGTCACCGTCCTCACCGCGTTCCTGGTGCGGCGCCGCTACCGGAGGTTGATGTGATCGATCCCGCCGCCTCCAACCCGGCGCTCGTCACCGACGCCACCATCGAGGTCACCGCGGTCTCGAAGTGGTTCGGCCACAAGGTCGCGGTCTCCGACGTCACCTGCTCGTTCGGCCCCGGCCTCACCGGCCTCCTCGGGCCCAACGGCGCCGGCAAGACCACCCTGCTGCGCATGCTGTGCGGCCTCACCGTCCCCTCCGAAGGCACCCTCACCATCGACGGGCAACTCCCCCGCCGCCAGGTCGAGGTGTACCGGCGGCTCGGGTTCGTTCCCGAGGAGGCGGCGGTGTACGGGTCCCTCACCGGGCGCCAGTTCGTGGCATACGCCGCTGAGCTCACCGGGCTCCCCGATCCCGCGGCGGCCACGGAGCGGGCCATCGGCGTCGTCGAACTCGACGATGCCGCCGATCGCGTCATCGGTGGCTACTCCAAGGGCATGCGGCAGCGGGTCAAGGTGGCGGCGGCACTGGTGCACGAGCCCGAGATCCTGGTTCTCGACGAGCCCCTCAACGGCACCGACCCGGTGCAGCGGGCCCATCTCATCGCCCTCTTCCGCCGCCTCGGCGACGAGGGCCACACGGTCATCGTCTCCTCCCACGTGCTCCAGGAGGTGGAGCGCATGACCGATCGGGTCCTCGCCATGGTGGACGGCAAGCTCGCCGCCGCCGGCCACATCGGCGCCATCCGCCGCGCCATGTCCGACATCCCCTACCGGGTGCTGATCGAGACCGACGACGCCCGCCGGCTGGGGGCCGCGCTGGTGGGGAGCGACGCCGTGTTCGGCGTCACCGTCGAGGACGCCGCCCTCCGGGTGGAGACCACCGACCTCACGTTGCTGGGTCGGACCATCGCCCGCCGGGCACGGGATCTCGATCTGCGCCTCACCCGTTTCCGGCCCGAGGACGAATCCCTCGAGAGCGTGTTCCGCTACCTGGTGAGGCGCCGATGACCGCCATGCTCGCCATCACCCGGATGACGGTGCGCCAGGTGCTCGGGGTGCGCCGCCTCATCGGCCTCACCCTGCTGGCGATCGCCCCCGCCGGGATCTTCTTCCTCGGTTCGTCCCGGGGCGACCCGGGCCGCATCACCGAGGGACTCGCCGGGGTCATCATCGGCGCCTTCATCAACCTGGTCGTCCCGGTGGTGACCCTGATCATGGCCTCCTCCGTGCTCGGCTCCGAGCGACGCGACCAGACGCTGTCGTTCCTGGTGCTCCGGCCTCTCTCCCGCCTCTCCATCGCCGCCGCCAAGCTGGTCGCCGCCTTCGTCACCGCCTTCACCCTCACCGGGATCGGCGCACTGGCGCTCGGCGTCCTGGCGACGATCCGGCTCGACGACGCCGGCTACATCGTGCCTCTCCTCGTGGCCACCGCCATCGCCACGCTCGCCTACGCCGCCATCTTCATGCCGCTCGGCTACATCACCGAGCGCGCCACCCTCATCGGCCTCGCCTACGTGTTCGTGTGGGAAAACGGCATCGCCGGTGCCCTCACCGGCCTGGCCGGGCTCTCCCCATGGCGGCTCGGCTTCTCCGCCCTCGTCGATCTCGCCCCGGCCGGCTTCGGCGTCGCCATCACCGACGTGCGCAGCTTCGCCCTCGGCGACCTCCAGCCCGGCGCCGGCGGCTCCGCCATCAAGGTGCTGGTGCTTGCGGCGCTCTCGGCCGCGGTGACCGGCTGGATCCTGCGCCGCCGCGACCTCGCCTGACCCCAGCCGGCAGCGGGTCCCTGGATGGTGAATGCAGGGGCGCAACGTAGGATCGCGGCTACCTTCACCCCGTGACGACACATCGGATCCCGTCGCTGGGGCGCCGCATGGGGACCGCGGCGCTCATCGTCTCCGGAGGGGTGCTGCTGTCCCGGATCCTGGGACAGGTGCGCGATGTGGTGTTCGCCTCCATGCTCGGCGCCGACGGGATCACCGACCAGTACGTCGCCGCCTTCACCATCCCCGACTTCCTCAACTACCTGCTGGCGGGCGGCTTCCTCTCCATCACCTTCATCCCGATCTTCGCCCGCTACCTGGCCGACGACGACGAGGAAGGGGGATGGGCCGCCCTCACCGCCATCATCCGCCCCATCGCGGTGGCGATCACGGCGCTGGTGGCAATCGGGGTGGTGCTCGCCCCCGTCATCGTCGACGTGCTGTTCCCCCGCTTCACCCCCGAGCAGGTCGACGCCACGGTGCGCCTCACCCGGATCGTGCTGCCGGCCCAGCTCTTCTTCGTGGTCGGGGCGCTGTTCACCGCGGTGCAGTACACCAAGGGGGTCTTCACCATCCCCACCCTCGCCCCCATCATCTACAACCTCGGCATCATCGCCGGAGGGGTCGGCTACGCGGTGGTCACCGGCGATCCCGACCCCGAGGGGTTCGTGTGGGGAGCGCTCATCGGCGCCTTCGTCGGCAACTTCGCCCTCCAGTGGTGGGGGGCGCGCCGGGTCGGGATGCGTTTCAGCCACGGCCTGTCGTGGCGGCACCCGGCGTTGCGCGAGTACCTGCTCATCGCCCTGCCCCTCATGATCGGCCAGTCGATCGTGGTCCTCGACGAGACCTTCATGCGCATCTTCGGCCAGTACGTCGGGTCCGGCGCCCAGACCGAGCTGCGCTACGCCCGCCAGACGATGCTGGTCCCGGTCGGGGTCATCGCCCAGGCCGCCGCGGTGGCGGCCTACCCCTTCCTGGCCCGCCTCTTCGCCGAGGGCCGGATCGACGCCATGAAGGCCACCGTCGACAAGGCGCTGCGCTACGTGGTGGTCCTCGCCATGGCCGCCACCGGCCTCGTCGCCGCCATGAGCACCCCCATCGTGCGGGCCTTGTTCCAGCGGTACGAGTTCACCGCGGCCGACACCGCCGCCACCGCCGCGGCACTCTTCTGCTACGCCTTCGCCATCCCCTTGTGGGGGATGCTGCAGATCCTCAACCGCGCCTTCTATGCCCGGCGCGAGATGTGGACCCCGGTGGTGGTCGGCACCACCGCCACCCTCGCCGCCATCCCCATCTACGCCATCTTGCAGAACGCCTACGGGTTGCGCGGGGTGGCGATCGCCTCGGCGGTGGTGCTCGCCATCTACACCGCCATCCTCACCACCGTCTGGTATGGCGACGCCGACGGCATCCGCCGTATCCGCCGGGTTGCGGCCGTCGCCGGGAAGGCGGTGCCGCTGGTGGTGGCCGGCGCGGTCGCCGCGGGCCTGGCGAGCCGGGGCGTGCAGCGGGTGGTGCCCGGCGAGTTCACCGCATCGATCCTGGCGGTGCTGGTGGGCACCGCCGTCTTCGTCGTCGTGGCGTTCGGGCTGGGGACCCTGCTCCACGACTCGTTCACGGTGCGCGGCGGGGCTCGCGACGACGGAGCGGACCCCGCCGGGGACGATGAGCGGGTGCGTCCCCTCCCTCCCCTCGCCGGCGACTAGCAGGGGGGAGACGCGGAGGAGGGCCGCCCGGAGGCGACCCTCTTCGATCGATCCTGGTTCCTGCTCAGGACGGCGGGTATACCCCGGCGCCTGCGGAGGCTTCCGTCTGCCAGAAGATGTCCGACACCTCTTGGATGAGGTCGATCAGCTTCTGCGACACCTCGGGATCCATCGATTTCTTGGCTTCGCCTGCCTGCTTGGTGGCGCGCCAGATGAGGTCGTGGAGCTGGGGGAACTGCTCGACGTGCGGCGGCTTGAAGAAGTCGGTCCACAGCACCCAGAGGTGGTGCTTGACCAGCTCGGCGCGCTCTTCCTTGATGATGATGCAGCGAGTCCGGAAGACCTCGTCATCTGATGCGTGGTACTTCTTGCAGGTATTCAGGACCGACTTGGCCTCGATCATCGCCTGTGCCGGGTCGTAGACCCCGCAGAACAGGTCGCAATGCGCATGAGCCACTCGGGTCGGTTGGAACAGACCCACGGGTCACCTCCTGTTGTCGTCAATCGGTGTTCTCAATCGACCCTACACCTGGTCACGCGCGCACGACGACGGTCCCGTGGCGGCCGATCGCGCCCCCTACACTCGCCCCTGGGAAAGGAGCACCATGCGCCGTCGCAAGGGACTCATGGCCGCCGTCGCCGCCGCCGGCATGGTGGGCGTCGCCTCGCTGCGGGGACGGGTTCGCCGCTACGCCGTCGCCGAGGATTCGATGCTGCCGCGACTTCATCCCGGCGACTACGTGATCGCACAGCGCGTCGCAGGGACGCCGCCGCGCGGCAGCATCGTCGTCTTCCCCCACCCGGGCCGCGACGGTTTCGAGCTGGTGAAACGCGTCGTCGGCGTGGCGGGGGAACGGGTCACCATCGCCAATGGCCAGGTCCACGTCGACGGGGCGGTGCTCGCCGAGCCGTGGGCCGACGGCGTCACCCGTCCCGATGGCGAGTGGCTGGTCGGGCCCGGCGAGGTCTTCGTCCTCGGCGACCGGCGGGCCGCCTCCGTCGACGACAGCCGCACCGTGGGGCCGGTCGCCGCCGTCCACTGGAAGCTGGTAGCCCGCTACTGGCCCCCGGCCGGGATCGGTTTGCTCTAGCCGGCGGCCGGCTTGTGGGCCAGCACCAGGATGTCGATGGCGTCGCCCACCTGGTCGTCCCCCTCCACATGCCGCACCACCTGCTCGTTGCGGGCGATGGCCAGGCGGGAGAAGTCGTCGGCCATCTCCTCCTCGGTGTAGAGCACGTCGGGCGACGATGGCCCTCCGACCCCGCCCTCGAGGTTGTCGAGATGGTGGGCGATCAGCAGCAGGGTCCCGCCGGGCGCCAGGGCCCGGATCGCTTTGGCGTGGATCACGGCACGAGCCGCCGGCGGAAGCTGCAGGTAGGACAGCAGCACGATGTCGAACGCCTCGGCCTCGGGCTCCCAGGTGAGCAGGTCGGCGGCGACGAAGCGGATGGCGAGGCCGGCGTTCTGCGCCCACGCCGCAGCCTGCGCGGTCCCGACCTCCGAGAGGTCGACAGCGACAACCTCGTGCCCCTGCCGGGCCAGCCAGACGGCGTTGCGCCCCTGCCCGCTGCCGAGGTCGAGGGCACGGCCGGGGGGGAGACCGGCGAGGACCTCCGCGACACACACGTTGGGATCGACCCCGAAGGCCATCCCCCGCGCCGCGTAGCGGTCGTCCCAGCGGCGCCGGTACTCGTCCCTGTCGATGGTGCCGAACCCGTCCATGACGCCGATGCTATCGACGCCCGCGACGCAACCGGGCTCAGCCTCCGCCGATGTCGGCGCCGATGCACTCGGCCATGATGCCGAACATGGAGGCCGTGACCTCGTCGTCGATCCCGGCGGTGGAACCCTCGGCGATCTGGGTCTTCGCGATCGAGACCAGCAGCTCGTCGTCGAGACCGTCGGCGATGCACCCGGCGGCCTCCTGCGTCATCCCGCCGGCGACGAACTCGTCGACGAGCATGGCCCGGAAGTCGATACAGTCGATCATGGCCCGGGTCATGGCTTCGATGTCGTCATCGCTCAGGTCGGCCTGGTCGGGTGTGGCGCCGGCCTCCAGTTCCGCGACCCCGAGGCCGAGTTCCTCGAGCCGGTCGACGCCGATGGCGTCGACGACGCTCGCCCCGTAGCAGGCGGCATCCTCGGCATCGAACACCGCGTCGCTTCCGGCGCCGCTCGTCATCGCCTCGGCGATGGCGTCGGCCTGTGCCTGCTCATTCTCGTTGAGGTCGGCGCCTCCGCCGTCTCCGCCGCCGCAGGCGCTGAGGAGCAGCATCCCGGCAGCAGCCAGCGTCATCAGTCTTCTCATCGGTTCTCCCTCGTGATGTGAGGCCAAACCATACCGGGCGCCGTCCCCACCGCGTGACATGGTCACAGATCGAGGTGCTTCGACGCCTCGCGGAAGGTGAGACCGGACCAGCGGTCGCGGTGCGCCAGGAGGAAGGCGGCGACCTCGTCGGGTGCGGTGCGAGCGTACTGGCGCAGCACCCAGCCGATCGCCTTGCGGATGAAGAACTCCTTCTCCGAGGCGCGCCGCAGGCAGTGGGCGAAGAGCTGCTCCTGATCGGTGTCGTCCTTGTGCCCGAGATGCGCCAGGAGCGCCGAACGGCGCACCCACAGGTCCGGGTCGTCGATCCAGCGGTCCATCAGCGGCCTCATCTCGGGACGCTCCTCCCGCAGGGCGCCGCCGATGCAGTGGGCGGCGACCCCGTCGACGAGATCCCACCAGGCCCCTTCGACGATGAGGCGACGGAACAGCGGCACGTTGGCGGCGGTGTGGTACTCCGGAAACCGGGTGGCGACATCGATCGCCAAGTACCTCTCCTCCCGATGGGGCTGCTCCCAGAGGGCGACCACGGTCGCGGCCCACGCCTCCTCGTCCTCGATCGGGAAGCGGCGGCGCATCTCCTTGAGGATCGCCTTGCGCTGGGGCGCCGTTGCACCGTAGAACGGCATGTCGGTCTTCATGTAGGCGGCCATGTTCTGCGCCCGACGCGGGTCGGCGACCTGGGCAAGGGCGGCGGCGGCGAAGGCGACGGGATCGTCCATCCGCCGACTCTACCCACCCGCCGTCGCCGGACCTGCTCCCGGCGGGACAAGCACCCGGGCGTGTATACACTCCCCCGCCGTGACCAGAAAGCAGCTCCTCATCGGCGCCGGGATCGCCGTCCCTCTCCTCTTGATCGTGGTGGTGCTGGCGCTCAGCGCGGGTGGCGAGGACGAGACCACCACGACCCCGGCGGCCATGACCACCATCGCTCCCCCCGAGACGACGACGCAGGCCACCACGACCACGACGACCACCACCACGACGATGTTGCCGCCGTCGCCGCTCAACGGTCTCGGGGTGGAGGATGCCGCCTCCCTCGACCGGCGGGTCGTCGCGGTCAAGATCGACAACCACCCGGACGCCCAGCCCCAGTCCGGGATCCAGAAGGCCGACGCCATCTACGAGCTGCTGGTGGAAGGCGGCCTCACCCGCTTCATCGCCCTGTTCCACAGCTCCGACGCCGAGTTCCTCGGCCCGGTCCGCTCCGGGCGCCCCACCGATCCCACCCTGGTGAAGCCGCTGGGGGCGCCGTTGCAGATCTCCGGCGCCCAGGACTGGGTGATCTCGCTCATCAACCGCGACGGGGTGAAACTGATCGGGGACAACGGCGACACCACGTTCCGCATCCCCACCCGCAGCTCTCCGCACAACCTGTACGGCAGCACCCTGCTGATGCGCCAGGTCGCCGACGCCCGCGGGTACCCCGACGAGCCGCCGCCGCCGATGTTCGATTTCGGCGAGCCGACGCCAAGCGACACCCCGGCGGTCGACATCACGCTCGACTGGTCGGACCGGCCGGTGGTGCGGTGGGAGTGGGACGGCACCCAGTACCTGCGCTTCAACGCCGACACGCCGCAGGAGTGGATCTCGGAGGCCGAGACCCTCGGCCAGACCGGCGACGAGGAGGGCACGACGACGACGACCGGTGACGAACTGGCCGAACCGGCCGAGCCGGACCGGGCCCAGATCTCCACCGACACCCTGGTCGTCCTCACCGCCGAGCGGTACACGGCGCGGCCGGCGTCGGGCTCCGGCACGCCGGTCCCTGCCCTCGACACGGTCGGGGAAGGGCAGGCGCTGCTGTTCTACGGCGGCGTGGTGGTTCAAGGTTCGTGGGAGAGGGGCAGCATCGACGACCCGTTCCGGCTGCTGCTCCCCGACGGGACCCCGATGACGGTGCCGGCGGGTCGCCTCTGGGTTTCGGTGTTCCCGCGGTCGCAGCCGCTCACGTGGGAATGATCCCGCCGGAGTGACCCGCTCGCAAGGGTTGTCGAGAAACCAACAGAGACGTGCATAGACTTGATCCGTGCCCACAGGGGTCGTGCTCCCTTCCTCCCCGCGGGTCGACGCACCGAGCTGGAGCCAGCTGAAAGCACCCCCACACAGGAGCATCCACGTGGCAGACAACACTCTCACCTTGCCTCCGCCGGAGCAACGCGACCGTGTCGTGATTCGCTTCGCCGGCGATTCGGGAGACGGGATGCAGCTCGCCGGTTCTCGCTTCACTGCCGCGTCGGCCGCCTTCGGGAACGACCTCGTCACGTTCCCCAACTACCCCGCCGAGATCCGCGCCCCGGCCGGGACGCTGCCCGGCGTGTCGTCGTTCCAGGTGCACATCGCCGACTGGGACATCCTCACCGCCGGGGACCGTCCCGACGTTCTGGTGGCGATGAACCCGGCCGCCCTGCGGGCCAACATCGGTGACCTCCGGCCCGGGGGCCTGGTGCTCGCCAACCGGGACTCGTTCGACGAGCGCAACCTGGCGAAGGCCGGCTACGAATCGAATCCGCTGGAGGACGGCAGCCTGCGCGGGGTCCATCTCCTCACCGCCCCGATGGAGGAGCTGACCAAGATCGCGGTGATGGACACCGGCGTCACCGGACGGGCGGTGCTGCGCTCCAAGAACTTCTTCGCACTTGGCCTCATCTCGTGGATGTTCAACCGCCCCACCGAGCCGGTGTTCGATTGGATCAACGCCAAGTTCGGCGACGACCCGGTCGGCAAGGCGAACACGGAGGCGTTCCGGGCGGGATTCAACTTCGGGATCACCACCGAGGAGTTCCACCACACCTACGAGATCCATCCCGCCAGGCTGGAGCCCGGCATCTACAGCAACATCACCGGGAACCGGGCGCTGGCGTGGGGCCTCATCGCCGGCGCCAAGGCAGTGGATCGCCCGCTCCTGCTCGGGTCCTACCCGATCACGCCGGCCACCTCGATCCTCGAGGAACTGGCCCGCCTCAAGCATTTCGGGATCAGCACCGTCCAGGCGGAGGACGAGATCGCCGCAGTCGGCATCGCCCTCGGCGCCTCCTTCGCGGGCCATGTCGGGGTGACGACCACTTCGGGCCCCGGGGTCGCCCTCAAAGGCGAGACGATCAGCCTTGCGGTGATCACCGAGCTGCCGCTGGTGATCGTCGACGTGCAGCGGGCCGGTCCGTCGACGGGCCTCCCCACCAAGGTCGAGCAGGGCGATCTCGGCATGGCGCTCTACGGTCGCCA
>JASFUV010000019.1:0-10388 GCA_050050155.1 Acidimicrobiia bacterium
GATCGCCCACCCCCACACGCTCGGCATCACCGCCGGCGAGTTCCGGACCGCCTTCGAGCAGCTCACCGCGGTCGGGCTGGGCGGGATCGAGGCGTACTACGCCGAATACCGCCCCGAGATGCGTCGCCATCTCGCCGAGATCTGCCGCGGCCTCGGCATCACGCCCACCGGGGGCTCCGACTTCCACGGCTCGTACAAGCCCGGCCTCGAGGTGGGAACGGGATACGGCGACCTCTCGGTCCCCGACGACACCCTCGACGACCTGCGCTGAGACGGGGCGGGACAGGACCTCAAGTCCCCCTGGCACGGGCCGATAACGTCGCTGAGCAGGAAGGCCGCCGTGGAAGACCAGTCGGATCAGCGTCCGGGGCGCTTCGAGGCACCCGTCGGCTACCTCGACGTGCGCACCGGCTACAACACGACCCGCGCCATCGGAGGCGTCGCGATCGTGCTGTTCGCCGTGTCGGGGCTGGTGCGTGGACTCGACACCGCCCCCTTCATCCTCGCTGCCGGCGCCGTCCTGCTCGGCGATGCGATCGCCCGCCGCCACCACGGCCAAGGCGCCCTCCCCCTCCTCCTCACCGACGTCACCGTCATCGGCGCCATGCTCTTGGTTCGCGGCCATTCCGCCCCGGTGGAAGCGGCCTGCATGCTCTACGCGCTCACCTCCGGGATGCTGCTGCTGTCCGTGGCGCGCACCGCCCTCGTGCTCGGCTACACCGCGGCGTGGATCGCGGCGGTGGCGATCCTGTCCCCCCTGGTCGATGCCGACGTCTCGACGACGCGGGCCGGCGTGTTCGAGACGATCACGATCGCGGTGCTGACGATCATCGTCGCCCAACTCCTCTACGGGGCGGTGCAGGCGCTCCACGCCGCAACCATCCGCCACCGCACCGCGCTCAACAGCGAACGACGGGCGGTCCGCCTCAAGAACGAGTTCGTCTCGATGGTGAGCCACGAACTCCGAACCCCGCTCACCAGCATCGCCGGATTCACCGACACCCTCCGCGAGAGCTGGCGTGACCTGTCGACCCGGGAGATCGAGGAGTTCCTCGTCATCATGCGCCACGAGGCGACCCACCTCAGCAACCTGGTGGAGGACGTGCTGGTGATTCCCCGGCTCGAAGCCGGCCAGCTCCGCCTCGAATTCGCCGAATTCGACCTGGCCGGGGTGCTGCAGGACACGGCACGCCTCGTGTTCTCAGGCGCCGACCAGGAGTACAACGGCGCCATCCCGAGCGGGGTCATCCTCAACGCCGACCCGGGGCGGGTCCGACAGATCATCCGCAACCTGCTCGAGAACGCCCGCAAGTACGGGGGTGATCAGGTGCTGGTCGAAGGCGAGGCCAAGGGTGACCGCTACATGATCGTCATCAGCGACAACGGGCCCGGGGTGCGGGAGGAAGACCGTGAACGCATCTTCGAGCATTTCGAGCAGGCGACGAAGGGCGACGCCCGCTCCAATCAGGGTGTCGGGCTGGGCCTCCCGATCGCCCGCAAGCTGGCCAGGGCCATGGGCGGCGACCTGTGGTTCGAGCCGCGGTTCCCGACCGGATCCCGGTTCTGCGTCACCGTCAACCTGGTCCGTATCACCCACGACGCCGCGATCGAGGCGCCTCCGGTCCCCAGCGACGTCGCCTGAGCGGTCCGGCGCTCAGCTCTCCTCGGGTTCGAGCCCTTCCGGCTCGGTCTTGCCGCGGGTCGGAGGCCGGTAGCCGGGCTGGGACGGCAAGGACGCCGGCACCTCGCGAGGCCGCCACGCCACCGCCCACGGACTGGGGCGCGGCTGGCGGGGTGGCACGGCGCGGGCTTCGGCCTGTTCCTGGAGCACGCGGGTGACGACGGCGGCGATCGCCGCCGCCTCCGCCTCTCCTGCGCCTCCCACGATCTCGAACGGTGCGGTCATGGCGCAGACTCTACGAGCTCGACGAGGGTGCCGCCGAACGCGGCCGGATGCACGAAGGCGATGCGGGACCCGCCGCCGCCGGGACGCGGCTCGTCGTCGACGAGGCGAGCCCCCTCGTCGCGGAGGTGGGCCAGCGCCTGGTCGATGTCGGCGACGGCGATGGCGACATGATGCAGTCCCTCGCCGCGGCGCTCCAGGAACCTCCCCACCGGGGTGTCCGGGCCCAGCGGCTGCAGCAACTGGATGAACGACCCGCCGACGGCGATCATCGCCTCCTCCACCCCCTGGCCCTCCACCACCTCGCGAGACACCGGCTCGGCGCCATAGAGGCGGCGGTACGTCGCGAGGGCGGCGTCGAGGTCGGCGACCGCGATCGCCACGTGGTCGAGGTTGTAGGCGAACATGGCGGCAACGCTAGTGCCGGTGACGGCCCGGGTCTCGGGACCCGAGGGTGGGTAGCATCCGCCGGACCGAGGAGGACCCCCGTGACACCCGTGATCTGCTCCATCGCCCGCACCCCGATCGGCAAGCTCAACGGCGCCTTCGCCGACCTGCCCGCCGTGGCGCTCGGCGGCGCCGCCGTCGCCGCCGCGCTGGACCGGGCCGGCGTCGATCCGGCGGCGGTGGACGGGGTGATCTTCGGTCACGTCATCCGGGCCGGCCAGGGTCAGAACACGGCGCGCCAGGCCGCCTTCCGTGGCGGGATCCCTCTCTCCGTTCCCGCCACCACCGTCGACAAGGTGTGCCTCTCCGGCATGACCGCCATCGCCGACGCCTCCCGGCGTATTCGCCTCGGGGAAGGAACCCTGCTGGTGGCGGGGGGCATGGAGTCGATGACCGGAGCGCCCTACCTGCTGCCCGGGGCGCGGCGGGGCTACCGGTACGGCGACGCGACGGCGATCGATGCGCTGCTCCACGACGGCCTGTGGTGTGCGTTCGACCAGTGCTCCATGGGAGAGGCGTCCGACGCCAAGGGACGGGAACTCGGCATCGGCCGCGCCGAGCAAGATGCGTGGGCGGTGGAATCCCATCGCCGGGCACACGCCGCGGTCGAGGCGGGCGCCTTCGACGATGAGATCGTTCCGGTGACGGTCCCTGTGCGGCGCGGCGACCCTGTGACGGTGGATCGTGACGAGGGCATCCGCCCCGGCACCACGGTCGAGGCGATGGGGGCACTGCGGCCCGCCTTCGGCACGGAGGGAACCATCACCGCAGGCAACGCCTCGCAGATCTCCGATGGGGCCGCCGCGGTCGTGGTGGCGTCGGCCGAGGCTGCCGCCGCCGCCGGGCTCCCGGTCCTCGCCGAGATCGTCGCCTCCGCCGACAGCGCCGGGCCCGACGCCTCTCTCTACGACCGGCCCGCCGACGCGCTCCGCCGCGCCCTCGACCGGGCCGGGCTCACGCCCGATGACCTGGACCTGGTGGAGATCAACGAGGCGTTCGCCTCCGTGGCGCTGTGGGCGACCCGCCGCCTCGGCCTCTCGCCGGGGCAGGTCAACGTCCATGGCGGGGCGGTGGCGCTCGGGCACCCGCTCGGCGCCACCGGCGCTCGTATCGTCGTCACTCTCGTCAGCGCGCTGCGGCGTCGCGGCGGCGGGGTGGGGGCGGCCGCCCTGTGCGGCGGCGGTGGCCAGGGAGAAGCGCTGATCGTGCGAGTCCCGGTCCCCGGCGCGTGACATCCGCCCGGAAGGCGGCGCAGCCTCACTCCCGGCCGCGGGCCACCGCGTCCTCGAGGAGGGCGTCGTAGAGGGGCGCCACCACCGACCAGTCGATCAAGGACATCACCGGCTTCAAACCGTCGGCGATGGCTTGGGCCTCCTCGCGGTGTTGCAACGCCCAGGTGACGAGGTCGACCAGCTCGTCCTCCCCCAGATAGAGGCAGTGGTCGTGCACCTCGGCGGGGAGACGCTCCGGGTAGACGAGCCGGTTGGGGAGCACCGGGAACGCCCCGGCGTAGATCGCCTCGGTGATGGCGATGCCGAAGTACTCCTGGTTGGCGGTGGAGACCACGATGTCGCCCGACATCAGGAACCGGTCGTAGGCGTCGTCGGAGGCGTACCCGTAGTGGACGAGACGGTCGCCGAGGCGCCGCTGCAGGCGCTCGAAGGCGGGAGGGTTCGACACGAACTGCTCACCGGCGATGACCAGCTCGAAGTCGAGGCCCCGCTCGATGAGCCGTCCCATGGCGCGGGCGAAGCTGGTGGGTCCCTTGTCGTACTCCCACCGTTGGTTCCACACGATGCGGGGCACCGGGCCGCGGACCCGCTCCTGCGCGTCGAACCGGCGGAGGTCGACCCCGACCGGGACCACCCGGCTGCGGCGGCGCACCGCGGGGATGAACTCCTCGTGCTCGTGGTCGGGGAACTGGCGTAAGAAGCGGGACAGCTCCCCGAACCAGTCGTCACGGTGGAACTCGGAATTGAACATCACCAGGTCGGCGGCCAGCATCGACAGCCAGTTGACCATGGCGTAGGTCTGGTCCGGCTTGTCCTGTGACGACAGCGGATAGGTGAGCTGGTTCTCGTGCATGAAGAGCGCCACCGTGGCGTCGCCGAGGTCTCGGTACGCCAGGCCGAGCAGGGCCGGGAGGTTCAACATGCTGGTCCCGAGCAGCACGTCGACCGGGCCGTTGCGGGCAATCTCGTCGTGGAGCTCGGCGACGAGAGTGGCGGCGCCTCCCTGCATGCGCCATTTCCAGAACCGGGCCTCGTGGGTGATGAGGACGACATCGTGGTTCGAGAAGTGCCGGTAGCCCTCGGCCCAGGCCCGGTGTGATCCGGCGAAGTACGGCTCGACGATGGCGATCCTCATGCCGGCCCCGCCCTCACCGCTACAGCTCCTTGCGTCCTGCCAGCGCCCGTCCAAGCGTGATCTCGTCGGCGTAGTCGAGGTCGCCGCCGACGGGCAGCCCGCTGGCGAGCCGGGTGACGGTGACCCCGAGCGGTTTGAGGAGCCGGG
Organism: Acidimicrobiia bacterium; assembly: GCA_050050155.1. GTDB lineage: Bacteria > Actinomycetota > Acidimicrobiia > Spongiisociales > UBA5794 > CAYQEC01. The sequence continues at coordinate 4,865 of JASFUV010000019.1, forward strand.
CCAGGTAGAGGGCGGTGGTGTCCCCCTCGACGGTGGGGTTGGTGGCGGCGATCACCTCGCTGACACCCTCGGATTCGACCCGGCTCACCAGCTCCTTCATGCGGAGCTGCTCGGGCCCGACGCCCTCGATGGGGGAGATGGCGCCTCCGAGCACGTGGTAGCGGCCCGTGAACTCGCGGGTGCGCTCCAGCACCGCGATGTCCTGCGCCCGTTCCACGACGCACAGCAGGCTGGGATCGCGGCGGGCATCGCGGCAGATGGAGCATTCCTCCTCACCGGTGATGTTGAAGCACCGTACGCAGAGCCGCACCTGGCGGCGCAGCTCGACGATGGCGTTGCCAAGCCGGACGGCGTCGGCCTCCTCGACGTGGAGCAGGTGGAAGGCGAGGCGCTGGGCGCTCTTGCGTCCGATCCCGGGGAGTCGGGCCAACTCGTCGATGAGCCGTTGCACCGGCGGCTCGAACATCAGCCGAGCAGGCCCCCGAGCCCGAGGCCGCCCATCGCCTGTCCGGCGTCATCGGAGGCGGCCTTGAGCGCCTGGTTGACGGCGGCGACCACGAGGTCGCCGGCCATCTCGGAATCCTCCGGATCGAGTACCGCCGGGTCGAATTCCACCGACACCAGCTCGCCCGACCCGCGCACCACGGCGGTGACCGCACCCCCGCCTGCCGTGCCCTGGTAGGTCTTGTCGGCGAGGTCCTGCTGCGCCTGCGAGAGCTGTTGCTGCATCTTCTGCGCCTGCTCCATGAGCTGGCGCATGTCCTTCGGCATACGTCCCATGGTGGTCAGGGTAGCGGGTCGAGGGCTCGACTCCGGGCGCTCCGCGCGGCTAGTCGGAGACGACCTCGCCGCCGAGGATGTCGGCCACCAGGCCGGTCGGGTCGGCGATGTCGTCGCCCTCCTCGAGCAGGTCGTCCTTGTCGGGCGCCCGCGACGGCGGCTCCGACGGCGCGATCGTTTCGGAGGCGTCGGCAGGCCGGAAAACGATGTGGACCGCGCCTCCCAGCAGCTCGTGACCCAGCCGTTCCATGAGAGCGATGAGCTCCGTGTCGGCGCTGAGCTGCTCGAGGTGAAACTGGGAGCCGAGCGCCAGCGCCACCGTGCCGTCCGTCACCTCGACCGGCACCGCCTCCTTGAGGAGGGCGTGGCGTCGCGGCCCCGCCTCGTCCCGCACCCGGGCGGTGAGGGCAGGCCAGGCCGCCTCGAAGGTCTCCAGGTCGAGGCCGGCCGGGGGGGCGGCGGGCTCCTCGGGCGGCGGCGTCACCGGCGCCGCGTCCTCGACCTGGGCGGGGTCGGGCGCGGGCGCGGAGTCCGGTTCCTTCCCGGTGGTGAACGGCGCTTCCGGCCCTTCCGGAGCTTCCTCCGCCGGCGTGACCGGTTCCTGCGGGGCGACGGGCTCCGGATCGGGCGGTGCAGGGGAGGCCGGGGGTCGTGGAGCCGGCGGCTCGGCGGCGAGCTGCCGCAGCTGGCGTTCCATCCGGTCGACCCTGGCCACCACCGAGGCGGCGTCGAAGGCCGTCTCGGGGCGGGTGAGCCGGATCAGCGTCAGCTCCACCACGAGCCGCTCCTCCCGACCCTGCCGCAGATGGAGCAACGCCTCGGAGAGCTGATCGATGGCCCGCAGCACGTCACCGGCCTCGAAGGCGGCGGCGTGGCGCCGCCACTCCTCGAGGGTGTCGAGCGGTTAGTCCACCACCTCTTCGAGGTTGGGGGCGTACTGGGCGAGGAACACCCCCCGGAAGAACCCGAGCGCCTCGCCGACGAAGCGCCGCAGATCGGCGCCCTGAGCGGCGAGCTCGGCGACCAGGGCGAGGGCGCCGGGGGCGTCGTGCTCACGGATGGCGGTGGCGAGGGTGGCGAAGGCCTCGGTGTCGGCCAGGCCGAGGGCCCGCGCCACCAGGTCCGCCTCGACGATGCCTCCCCCGAGGGCCGCCACCTGCTCGAGCAGACTGAGGGCGTCGCGGACCGAGCCACGGGCGTGGGTCGCCACCATCGTCAGGCCACCGGGACGGATCTCGAAACCCTCCTTGGCGCTGATCGCGGCCACGTGATCGACCAGCGTCTCCACCGGCACGGGGTGGAAGTCGAAACGCTGGCTGCGGCTCCTGATCGTGTCGAGCAGCTTGTACGGCTCGGTGGTCGCCAACACGAAGATGACGTGCTCGGGCGGTTCCTCGAGCGTCTTGAGGAGAGCGTTGCCCGCCGCCCGCGACAGCATGTGGGCCTCGTCGAGGATGTACACCTTGTGGGCGCCGCCGGCGATGGCGACGGTGCCGACGTTGACCCGGATCTCCCGGATGTCCTCCACCTTGTTGTGGGAGGCGGCGTCGAGCTCGATGACGTCGAGGGAGGTGCCCTCGGTGATACCGACACACGACAGGCAGGTGTTGCACGGCTCGCCCGAGTCGAGGCGGTCGGTGCAGTTGAGGGCCTTGGCGAGGAGGCGAGCCGTGGTCGTCTTCCCGGTCCCCCGCGGCCCGGCGAACAGGTAGGCGTGGGCGATCTTCCCCTCCACCACCTCCCTGGAGAGGGTGCCGGTGACGTGATCCTGACCGATCACCTCGTCGAACCGCTGCGGCCGGTACTTGCGGTAGAGCGCCTGGTAGTCCATCTCGTGCGATGGTAGGCGACCCGACCCACACGGGGAACACGAGTCCGTGAACCAGGAACTCGCTGCCGCACCGGTGTCGTCTCACCGACGACACGATCCACCTCCGTGAGACAAGGAGGAGCCATGCGTTCCGCCATCGCCGTGATGGTCCTGCTCTTCGGCATGAGCGCATGTGGAACCGACACCGCCGGCACGCACGCGACCTCGGCAGGCGCCGAGACGACCACCGCCCCGAGCCAGACGTACGTCCTGACGATGGACGACACCGGCATCGACCTCGAGGTGACGGTCGGCGACGTCGTCGAGATCACCCTGGAAGGCAACCCGAGCACCGGCTACGGATGGGAGGTCGACCTTGTCGACACCGCCGTGCTGGCACCGGCAGGCGAGCCCGCGTTCGTCACGGACAGCGACCTGGTCGGCGCACCCGGCGCCTTCACCTTCACGTTCGACGCCGTCGCCGCGGGGAGCACCGGCCTGGAGCTGGTCGAGCGGCGACCATGGGAACCCGAGGCGGCGCCCCTCGATGCCTTCGGCGCCACCATCACCGTGGTGGGCTGACCAGCCCCCACCGCCATCCGCCCGACGACCCCGCCGACTACGGTGGCCGGCCATGCGACTCGGTATCGACCTCGACGGGGTCGTCGCGGACTTCAACCACGGCTGGATGCAGGTGTACAACGCCGAATTCGGCACCGACCTCACCGCCGACCAGGTGAGGACGTGGGACGCCGCCCTCGACCTCACCCACTTCGAAGACCTGCCCGGCTTCTGGCGATGGGCCCGCCGCGGGAGCGGTCCGTCGATCTTCCGCTGGTTCCAGGCCTACCCCGGGGCGGTCGAGACGATCGAGACCCTCGCCGCAGACCACGACATCGTCATCCTCACCGTGAAGCCCGACTGGGCCGTCCACGACACCCTCGCCTGGATCGCCGACCACCGGCTCCCGACCCGCGAGATCCACCTGCGGGAGGACAAGTGGGCGGTGCCGTGCGACGTCTACCTCGACGACTCCCCCTTCCAGCTCCCGGCGCTGGTGCGGCACCGGCCCGCGGCGGAGGTCTGCCGCTACGTGCGTCCGTGGAACGAGCCGGTGGCGGGCGCGCGCGATGTCGCCGGCTGGGACGACTTCGTCTCGGTGGTGCGCTCCTTGGAGACCCCCGAGCGGTAGCTCGGGATTTCTCCGTGCCTCCGCCGGGCCCCAGCGACTAGCCTGAACCTGCGCTGAGGAGCGCGCACGTTGCGCCAGTTCCAAGGAGACCATTTGACATGAGTATTCGCAAGCTGATGATCGCGCTCGCCGTCGTTGCTCTGTTCGTTGCCGCGTGTGGCAGCGACACGGAAGACACGACGACGACCGCAGCGGCGGCCGATACCACGACCACCACTGAAGCCATGGAAGAGACCACGACCACGACGACCACGATGGCCGACATGCATGCCGACTGGCCGGACAAGATCGTCTTCGGGTTCGTGCCAAGCCAGGAGCAGGAGAAGCTCCAGGACAACATCGACCCGTTCGTCACCGTCCTCGAGGACGCGCTGGGGATCGAGGTCGAAGGCAGGGTCACCACCGACTACACCGGTCTGGTGACCGCCATGGGCACCGGCCAGGCCGACGCGGGCGCCTTCGGACCGTTCGGGTACGTGCTCGCCGAGCAGCAGTTCCCGAACCTCGAGGTGCTCATCCAGTCGATCCGGTACGGAGCCGCGACCTATCACGGCCAGTGGTTCACCAACGATCCGAGCATCTGTGAGGAAGACCCGGCGCCCGGCGCCTTCGAGTGGGTCGACGGAGAGGTGACCCTGCTGGGTCCGACCGACACCGCCGCCCTCCAGGTCGGATGGACGCCCGACGGGACGCAGGATGTGACCGAGGACGGGACCCCGATCGATCCCGGCCTCGCCTGCAACGCGTCGCTCGATTCGGTGGCCGGCAAGACGGTGGCGTTCACCACCGAGACGTCGACCTCGGGCTACGTCTTCCCGGCGTTGCAGCTCATCAACCTGGGCATCGACCCCGAGGCCGACATCACGCCGACCTTCGCCGGTGGCCATGACGGCGCCGTCACCGCGGTGTACAACGGGGACGCCGACTTCGGCGTGTCCTTCGACGACGCCCGCGGCACCATCGCCGACACCTACCCGGACGTGGGCAGCAAGGTGATCGTCTTCAACATGACCGACGAGATCCCCAACGACGTGGTTGCGGTGCGTAGTGAGTTGCCCGACAGCCTGAAGGACGCCATCTACGACGCCATCGACGCCTACCTCGCCACCGACGAGGGAAAGCAGGTCTTCGACGAAATCTACGAGTGGACCGCGATCCGCCGGGCCCAGGATTCCGACTTCGACGTGGTGCGCGACGCCGCGGTGAAGCTGGGCATCACCGAGCCTGACTGAGCCGATTCGACATTCGCAGTGAGATTGGGCCGCCTTCGGGCGGCCCAACTCATTAGGGTATGGCCATGATCGAGTTCAAGAACGCCTCCGTCACGTACCGCGGCGGCGTCCGGGCTCTCAGGAACATCGATCTCACCATCCAGGACGGCGAGTTCATCGTCATCGTGGGTCTCTCCGGAGCGGGGAAGTCGACGCTGCTGCGCGCCGTCAACGGCTTGGTCCCGGTCACGGAGGGATCGGTGCTGGTCGACGGGAAAGAGGTAGCCGGGGCATCGCCAGCGGATCTCCGCGAGATCCGGTCCCACGTGGGCCTGATCTTCCAGACCTTCAACCTGGTGTTGCGCACCAGTGTGCTCAACAACGTGCTGATGGGCCGGCTCTCCAAGGTGTCGCTGTGGCGATCCACCTTCGGCATGTGGCCCGAGGAAGACCGTGAGATCGCCATGCGGTCCCTGGAGCGGGTCGGCATCGTCGAGAAGGCCTACGTGCGGGCCTCCAACCTCTCCGGCG
>JASFUV010000020.1:0-10316 GCA_050050155.1 Acidimicrobiia bacterium
TCGATTCGATCAGGTCGCTCATCGTCTCGAACGAACAACCGATCTCTCCAGCACGGCCCCCGAGCCCTTGCAGCTCCTGTTCGAACTCGGCCGCCCACGCCGGGACCTCGTCACCCGACTCCAGGGTCGTCAGCTCGTCCTCGGTCATGGTGTCGACCCGATCGACGTAGCGCTGGGTGGTGGAGATGAAGCGATCGGCAACGCCCTCGCAGGTCTCGGTGTCGCCCCCGCCGCAGCCGGCCGCGACGACGCCGGCCATCACCACGACCAGGATCGCTCTCTTCATGTCGGCGTCGCCTCCCTGCAGGCACGGCTGCTCGTGTCGGTGCCACCGGGACGATACTCCCGGGTGGGGGTTGCGTCGCGCCGGGCCCGGCGGCTACTCCGTCGAGGAGATGGCGCCTTCGGACTTGATCAGCTCCAGCATCATCTGACCCATCGGAGATTCGGCCGAGAGCCGGTCGGTCCGGTCCCGCACGAGGCGATCGATCGTCGCGACGTCACACCCGGCGTCCTGTGCCTCGAGCTGGAGGGCGAGGAGTTCCGCCTCCACGTCGCTCATGAACGCCGGCTCCTCGGGGGCCATCATCTCGCCGGGGGTCATCGTGTCGACCTCGTCGAGCCACCGCTGCATGATGTCGATGTCCCGATCGGCGAAGTTCTCACAGGAATTCGCGTCGGAGCCCCCGCAGGCGCCGGCGAGCAGCCCGAGCACCATCAGCAGCGCGATCGACTTCCTCACGATGTCCTCTCGTGTCGTACCTCGGAGCGATCACGGCACGATAGCCCGGCGCGACGGGTGCCCCGGTGGCCTAGGAAACGGGCCGGTCCTCCCCGTCGACCACGATCTCGTCGACGATGCCGACGATGACCGGGCGGATCGGGCCGGTGTCGACGCCGAAGATCTGGCGGGCCGAGTTCCCCTCGTCGATGATGAGCACGGTCTCGCCCGCCCCGGCGTCGACCACGTCGACCGCGATCAGGTAGTCGTGCGGATCGCCGGCGGCGTCGAGCAGATCGCAGACCAGGAGCCGCTGTGCGTCGAAGAACGGGTGGCTGATGGTCGACACCACCGTCCCGACGACACGGCCGATCTTCACGGTGCGCGCACCGCGAGCTGGTCGACGATGCCGACGATGGCGTGGTCGACCGGAACGAAGCGGACCGGCATCGCCTCGGCGGCCTCCCGGGACCCCACCCAGTACACCAGCTCGCCCGGACCTGCCATGTGGACCGCGTCGGCGGCGACGAACGGCGCCCCCGCCTCCCGCTGCTGCTTGTCGAGCGGCTGGACGACGAGGAAGCGGACGCCGGCGAGGCCGTCGGCCTTCATCGTGGCCACCACGGTGCCGGTCACCCGTCCCAGCTGCACCTCACGCCTCCCGTTCCACCGGCCGCAGCGCGGCCCGGCGCCGGAAGCGGAGGTCGCTGGCCAGGTTGGCGCCCATCTCGTCGTGGAGCTGGGCGACGATGCGGGCTTCGACGAGGTGGCCCCGATCGTCGGCCCAGTCGCGGGCCGCCTCCACCGCGGCCTCGACGTCGGCGATATGGCCGCTGAACAGCACGTAGCCCTTGCCGCCCAACCCGTCCGCGAGGCGCACCGCCGACACGTCGACCCGGGCCGCCTTGACACCGGCGTCGGCGGCTTGCACCACGGTGGCGACGGTGACGGTCTCCACGATGCCGAGCGCCTCCCCGTCGAGCGAGGCGACGGTGCCGCCTGCGGTGATGGCCGCGGTCACCGCGGGATGGATGTCGGGCAGGAAGAGGCGGTCGAGGATCCAGTCCTCCCCCACGTCCCGGCCGGCGTCGAGCGCCACCTCGACGGGGGCGGTGTCCCCGCTCACCAGCACCAGGTACTTGCCGGGGTGGACGGTGCCGGCGTAGATCGAGCCGAGCGGCGCCGCCTTCACCATGGCGTCTCCGGCGACGATGCCGACCGCGATCGAGCTGAACTCCAGGATGCCGACCGCGGGGTCGAGCGATGCGGCGGGGGGCGGGGGGGCGTCAGACAATGCGCAACGCTCCCACCACGGTGACCCGGCGGACCCGGGAGAAGGTGCGGGGGCGCACCAGGCCCTCCCCGGTGGGTGAGGCGATGGAGAACGAGGTGAACCCCTCGCCTCCTGCGCCCAGCCCGGCGAAGTTGGGGCCGTTGGCCACGAAGATGCTGCAGTTGGTTTCACGCGCCATGCGGGTGATGGTGGCGACGTTGGTGGAGTGGATCGACGCGGTGTGGCGGAACCCGTGCTCGGAACGCACCGCGAGGTCGATGGCGTCGTCGACGTCCTTGACCCGCACCACCGGCATCACCGGCATCATCTGCTCGGTCCACACCAGGCTGTGCTCCTTGGGAACCTCGGCCACGAGGAGCCGCACCGGCTCGTCGGTGGTGACGCCGATCTCGGAGAGGATCACGGCGGCGTCCTTCCCGATGAATCGGGGATTGATCACCCCCGGCTTCGACGGGGGCCCCAGTTCGGTGAAGATGACCCGTTCCAGCCGCTTCAGCTCGTGCTCCTTGAGGCGGTAGGCGCCGGCGGCCACCATCGCCTGCACCAGCCGGTCGGCGACCGTGTCGACGACGATGGTGGTCTTCTCGTCGACGCAGATGATGTTGTTGTCGAAGGAGGCGCCCCGCACGATGTCGCGGCCCGCCTGGTCGAGGTCCGCCGTCTGGTCCACGACCGCCGGCGGGTTGCCCGGCCCTGCCGTGATCGCCTTCTTGTTGGTCCGCAGCGCCTCCTTGACGACGCCGGGGCCGCCGGTGACGAGCAGGACCCGCACGTCGGGGTGGTGCATCAGCTCCTTGGCGCTGTCGAGGGTGGGATTGGGGAGCGCCGTGATGAGATCGGGGGGCCCGCCCGCGGCGACGATGGCACCGTTGAGGACCTGGATGTTCTCCACCGAGACCCGCTTGGCGTTGGGGTGGACGTTGAAGGTGGCGGCATTGCCGGCCGACACGATGGCGATGGCGTTGTTGATGATCGTCGACGTCGGGTTGGTGGTCGGGGTGATGGCGGCGACCACCCCGTACGGCGCCCATTCGGTCACCATCATGCCCTGATCGCCGGTGACCGCCACCGGCTCGAGGTCCTCGGGACCGGGAGTCTTGGTGGTGACGAGGCGGTTCTTGACGATCTTGTCCTCGGCCCGGCCGAGGCCGGTCTCCTCCCTGGCCAGGTAGGCGAGCCGGTCGCCCTCGCGCAGCATGGCGCTGCGCATCGCATCGACGATGCTGTGACGGCGTTCCAGGCCCATGGCGCGGTACGTGACGAAGGCGCGGCGGGCGGCCGCCACGGCCTGCTCGATGGTGGGATGGATCCCGTCCCCGAGCTGCGACTCGAACCCGCTGAGCTCCCCGGCGGCGCGCAGCGAGGGACCGTGATGGTCGTGGTCGGCGGCGGCGACCCGACCTTTGACCCGTTCGATGATCGCGTGGATCTCGCGCTCGGTCAGCATGCCGCCGCCTCACCTCCTCGGTGGCGCCGCCGCCTCACTTGCGGTACTTCACGTCGCCGTCGACCTCCCAGGTGTCGACGATGGCCATGATCACCGCGTCGCAGGGCCGGTCCTTGGTCAGCTCGGTCTGGCGGGCCGAGCTGCCCTGGGCGTACATGACGACCTCGCCGACTCCGGCGCCGACCGCGTCCACCGCCACCACGTAGGTGGAGGTGTCCTGATTGTCCGTCCCGATCTGGCGTACCACGAGGAACTTCATCCCCTCGAGCAGGGGCTCCTTGCGGCTGGCGACCAGCGTGCCTGCCACCCGTCCCAGGTACATGCATCACCTCCCGGTCGGGGGCGACGGTCCGCTCCCGACCTCGTCGTGGTCCTACCCCATCTCCTCTTGCGCCTCTTCGAGGCGCCCGAGGGGCAGCGCCAGGTCGATGTTGAGGTGGGGGCGGGCGATGACGTGGGTGGCGATGACCTCGCCGACCTTCTCGGCGCCGCGCACGCCGGCGTCGACCGCGGCCTTCACCGCGGCGACGTCACCGCGCACGATGGCGGTCACGTAGCCGCCGCCGGTCTTCTCGTACCCGACCAGTTCGACCTTGGCGGCCTTCACCATGGCGTCCGATGCCTCCACCATGGCGGCGAAGCCTCGGGCCTCGATCATTCCCAGAGCTTCGGACATGAAGCTCCTCCTTCCGGTTTGTCTACTTGTTCGTGGCCTGACGGCCGTCGATGCCTTCGAGGGCGGCGACCGCCGCCCGCCAGCCGACGTCGATGTCCCGTTCCTCGCCTCCGAGGTAGATCCGGCCCATCGAGCCGTAGGATCTCACCTCGAGCACGTTGATCTCCGCCGCCTTCTCGGCTTCGTTGGCGGCGAGGGAAGCGTAGGCGGCGGGCTCGCATTCGAGCACGTACAGGGTCTGGCCGGGGATGATCATCTGCCCGTGGCGGGTGCGGTTGATGAGCTGGGCGTGATGGTCGTCGAGGCGCCGGATGATCTGGCTGGAGAGGATGCGGGGCTTCATCCGGTCGGCCTCGGTGAGGCCGATGGCGTCGAGGATGGCGGCTCCGGCGGCTCGGGTCTCGGCCTGGTCCGGGGAGTGGACCTCCAACACGCCGAAGTACCGCTCGATGATCTGCATGCCCGGTTTCACCTTGGTGGCCTTGAGGGCGATGTCGGTGAGACGGTTGATCTCGATTCCCGGCGCCACCTCGACCCACAGCGAGGCGTCGTTGGCGAGCGGCAGGAAGCCCTGGGCGACGGTCCCGAGGAAGGCGGCGTACTGCGGCTGGAGGCTGTCCAGGAAGGCGTAGGACCGGACCTCAATATCGCTCTTCATTGGCGTCTCCTTGCTCTCCGGCCACGATCTGCACACCGGCGGAGGCCCCGATCCTGGTGGCGCCGGCGGCCAGCATGTCCTCTACGTCCTCGAGGGTACGCACCCCGCCCGAGGCCTTGATGCCCATCTCGGGCCCGACGGTCTCTCGCATCAGCGCCACGTCGTAGACGGTGGCGCCTCCGGGACCGAACCCGGTCGACGTCTTGACGAAGTCGGCCTTGGCCGCCTTGGCGAGGGAGGAGGCGATCACCTTCTCCTCGTCTCCGAGGAGGGCGGTCTCCAGGATCACCTTGCACAGCGCCCCGACCTCGTGGGCGGCGTCGACGACCTTGCCGATGTCCTCCTGCACCAGCGCCACGTCGCCGGACTTGAGGGCACCGATGTTGATCACCATGTCGACCTCGCGGGCCCCGTCGCGCAGGGCCCGGCGGGCCTCCATCGCCTTGATCTCCGGCGGGGTGGCGCCGAGGGGGAATCCGATCACCGAGCAGGTCACCACCCCCGAGTCGTGGAGCTGGGTGGCGGCCCGTTTCACCCACGTGGGGTTGACGCAGACCGAGGCGAAGCGGTACTCGCGGGCCTCGGCGCAGAGCCGGTCGATGTCGGAGGCGGTCGCTTCCGGCTTGAGGAGGGTGTGGTCGATGTACTTGGCGAGGTCGAGGGGGACGTCGGCGGCTTCGCCGTGGAAGCTGACGCGGTCGGCGCCGTTGGCGACCACCTGCCGTACCTTCTCGGGGGTGTCGCACAGGTCGTAGCCTGCGGCGAGCGCCTCCAGCACCTGGCGGGTGACCGCCTCGACCAGCTCGGTGCGATCCATCGTGCTCATGTCCTCAGGTAGCTTCGTTCGATCTCGGTGATCTTGTCGACCCGCCTGGCGTGCCGCCCCCCGCCCCATTCCACCGCCAGCCACTCCTGGACGATCTGCCAGGCGAGGGCTTCGCCGATGAGCCCGGCGCCGAGGGTGAGCACGTTGGCGTGATTGTGCTCCCGGCTGTTGCGGGCCGTCGACAGGTCGTAGCAGAGGGCGGCGCGCACCCCGGGAACCTTGTTGGCGACCATCGCCGAGCCGATCCCGGCGCCGTCGATGACGATCCCCCACCGGCAGGTTCCCTCGGCGACGAGTCGGGCGACGGCGAGGGCGAAGTCGGGGTAGTCGACCGATGCCGGCGAGTCGGTGCCGCAATCGCGGACCTGATGGCCGGCCTCCCGCAGCTTGAAGGCGAGGCGTTCTTTGAGGGGGTAGCCGCCGTGGTCGGCGCCGATCGCGATGGTGTCGGCGCCGGACTGAGGGGCGGGGCCGGTGGGCGCGGCCGCGGGCGCCGGAGCGGCGGGAGGGGCCGGGACGCCGGTGGCGAGCAGCTCGTCGACGACACGTCCGACGAGCCGGCGGACCTCGTCGGGGTCCGGCGGTCGCGAGCGGGCAACGGTGTCGGGGGCGGTCGGCTGTGTCATCGCACTGGTTCCATTGGGGGAGTGCGCTCATCCTAGGGGGGCGAGCCGCGAGCGGGCCGCCTCCCCCGGAGCCGGCGGCGGCGCCGGCCCGCCCCGTATCATGCCCCCATGACCGACCGGGACCCGGCCTTCTTGTGGGAGACCGCCGCCATGCGCTCCGCGGCGCAGCGGCGGGCCCGCGACGAGGCGGGGCACCGCGGGGAAGACGACACGGTGTGGGTGACGCTCCGGGACGGTCATCGGGCCACCGGGATCCCGGTGGAGACGCTGCGCAAGTGGGCCCGGCGCAACACGGTCCCGTCGTATCTGGACGAGGGGCCGTTCGGAACGCGGCGCATGGTCGACCTGGTGGCGGTGCACCGTCGTGCCCGCGCCCTGGGCCGGCCGGTGGCGCCCGTCCCCGATCCGGAACCGTCGCCTGCCGCTCCCCCGCCGCAGCCCGCTCCGCCACCGGTGGCCCGCCCGGAGCCCGCTCCCGCCCCGGCGCCCGAACCCGCGCCCGCCGCCGACCAGCCCGAGCCGCCGCCGGGCACGATGATCGTGCCGGTCGCGGCGTGGGACAAGATGCTGCTCCAGCTCGGCAACCTGCACCAGGCGGGCCAGCAACTCGCCGAGGCCCGGGAACGGGCAGGCCGGGCCGAGACCGAGGCCCGGTTCCTGCGGGAGCGTCTCGCCGAGATGCGCCAAGAGCTGGAGGGACGGCCCGCCGCCTCGCCTCTCGAACCGGAGCCCGTTCCGGAGCCGCCGACGGAGGCGCCGTCCACCGAGGTCGAGGACACGGCGCCGGTGCCGCCCGCTCCCCCGGGCCGCCTGCCGGTGTCGACCCGGCTGTGGCTGGGGATGGTGCGCCGCCTCCGCTCCCCGCGGCGCTGACCGCGCCTCAGGCGACGCCCAGCCAGCGGAACTGCCGCGGCCCCAGCGTCAGGTCGCGGCTCGCCGGGAGGCGTTCACCGGAGCGGAGATCAACCCTGGCCACCGTGGCGTCCACGTCGAGCACGGCGGACTGGGCGGTGGCCGCCACGTTGGCCGCCACGAGGATCGCCGCCCCTTCCTCGTCACGGCGCTCGAAGGCGAGCACCGCCGCATTGGAGGAGGGCACCGGCACGTAGTCGCCGGTTCCGAACACCGGGTGGCGCCGCCGCAGCGCCAGCAGGGACCGCACCCAGTGCAGCAGGGAGCCCTCGTCGGCCCGTTCCGCCGCCACGTTGACGGTGGCCGGCGTGAACCCGGGAGTGGTCACCACCGGCAGGTAGAGGCCTTCGACCGGGGCGGTGGAGAACCCTGCAGCCGGCGAGTCGTCCCATTGCATCGGGGTGCGAACCCCGTCGCGGTCCTCCAGCAGGTACTCGTCGCCCATCCCGATCTCGTCGCCGTAGTAGAGGATCGGGCTCCCCGGCAGGGACATGAGGAGCCCGAACATCAGCTCCAGGGTCGGGCGGTCGTTGTCGAGCAGCGGCGCCAGGCGGCGCCGGATCCCGACGTTCTTACGCATCCGCGGATCGGGGGCGTACTCCCGCCACATGAACTCCCGTTCCTCGGGCGTCACCATTTCCAACGTCAGCTCGTCGTGGTTGCGCAGGAACACCCCCCACTGGCACCCCTGCGGGATCGCAGGGGTCGCCGCCAGGATGTCGCGCACCGAGGCGGCGCTCTCCTGCTTGAGGGCCATGAAGAGGCGGGGCATCACCGGGAAGTGGAACGCCATGTGACACTCGTCGCCGTCCCCGAAGTAGGCGACGACATCCTGGGGCCACTGATTCGCCTCGGCGAGGAGGATCCTCCCCGGGTAGTCGGCATCGACCACGGCCCGCAGCCGCCTCAGGTAGGCGTGGGTCTCGGGCAGGTTCTCGCCGTTGGTGCCGTCCCGCTCGTACAGGTACGGCACGGCGTCGAGCCGGAGGCCGTCGAAGCCGGCGTCGAGCCAGAACCGCATCACGTTCTCGATCTCGTCCCGCACGTCGGGATGATCGAAGTTGAGGTCGGGCTGATGGGCGAAGAACCGGTGCCAGTAGTAGGCCTGGGCCTGGTCGTCCCAGGTCCAGTTGGAGTCCTGGGTGTCGGTGAAGATCACCCGCGCCTCACTCCATCGCTCCGGGGTGTCGCTCCACACGTACCGGTCGCGGGTCGGCGATCCCGGCATGCGGGCCGCCTGGAACCAGGGATGCTGGTCGGAGGTGTGGTTGACGATCATGTCGGCGATGACCCGCATCCCGCGCTCGTGGGCGGCGGCGAGGAAGTGGCGCACATCATCGACGGTGCCGTAGCGGGGCAGCACCGCCCGGAAGTCGGAGACGTCGTAGCCACCGTCGCGCAGCGGCGACTGGTAGAACGGCAACAGCCAGAGACAATCGATCCCGAGCCATTGCAGGTAGTCGAGACGGCTGATGAGCCCGGGGAAGTCGCCGACCCCGTCGCCGTTGCCGTCGCAGAAGGCGTAGACGGGGACCTCGTAGAACACGGCGGTCCGGTACCACTCGGAATCCATGGGCGCATTCTACGAATCGACACCCGACCGAGGGTTCTAGTCTGCGACCGGTGAAGGTCTGGGGAGCGATCGTGGCGGCGGCCGTCGGGTGGGGTAGTACCGGCGTCGCCACCCGCGCCGCCCTCGACGACGGCGTCCCTCCCTACGCGATGGTGACCATCCGGGCCATCCTCACCGCCGTCTTCATCTTCGGGTACCTCCGGATGCGAGGGATCTCGCCGACCCGGGAGCGGCGCAAGTGGAAGACCGGCCTGGTGATGGGCATCACCAACCTCGCCGTGCCGTTCGTGTTCTTCACCCTCGCCTACCAGTACGCCTCGGCCGGCTTCGTCGGCCTGCTGGTGGCCCTCATCCCGATCGGGACCGCGGTCGGGGCCCACTACCTGCTGCCCGACGAGCCGCTCCACCTCGTCAAGGTCATCGGGCTCACCGTCTCGCTGGTCGGGGTCGGGGTGCTGCTCCTCTCCGGCGACAGCGGGCTGGCGTCGGGCGGCCGGCCCCTGGTGGCTGCGGCCCTCTCGATGGTCGCCGTCGTGGGGGCTTCCTTCGCCGGTGTCTACGCCAAGCGTCACGTCGGCAGCTACAGCCCGCTCGAGCTGACCGGGATGCAGTTCGGGATCGGCGCCGTGGTCCTGCTGGTGGCGATGCTGATCGCCGAGGGCGTCCCTCCGACCATCTCGCCCTGGGGATGGTTCCTGATCCTCTACCTGGCCGTGTTCGGGTCGATCATGCCGTACACGCTGTTCTACTGGCTCCTCGGCGAGGTCACCGTCACCAAGGCCTCCCTCATCGGCTACATCGTCCCGCTGGTGGCGCTGGGGACGGGGGCGCTGCTGCTCGACGAGCGCATCCAGATCGGGATCGCGCTCGGCGGGATCCTCATCCTCGGCGGGGTGATCCTCACCGACCGTTCGGAGCGGACCCCGCGTCCCATCCTCCCGGTCCGGTAGCGGCGGTATACGGGTCGGGCCCGTACTATTCGTACCATGTCGCCCCGCCACACCGAGGTCACCAGCTTCACCGTGCGCCTGATGCGCAAGGTGGTGGTGGCCGTGATCGGCATCGTCACCATCCTGGTCGGCATCGCAGGGCTGTTCCTGCCGATCCTGCCCGGCATGCTGCTGATCGTCGCCGGGCTCGCCATCCTCGGCACCGAGTACGCCCTGGCCCGCCGCAGCCTCGACGCGCTCCGGACCCGGTTCCGCGACCTGGTGGAACGGTTCCGGTGAACGTAAACGGCGTACCCGCTGGGGCCGCTAGCCTCGCGGCTTGAGATGGCAGACCCGATCATTGCGACCTCCGGCCTGGGACACGCCTACGGCGACATCGTGGCCCTTCATCATGTCGACCTGGCCGTTCCGCCGGGCCGGGTCGGGCTGGTGGGCGCCAACGGAGCGGGCAAGACCACGCTCATCAAGATCCTGCTCGGGGTCCTCCACCCCACCGTCGGCGCCGCAAGCGTCTTCGGCGCCGACCCCGAGAAGGAGCCCACCGCGGTGCGGTCCCGCCTCGGATACATGCCGGAGGGCAGCTGCCTTCCGATCCACCAGACCGCCGCCGATTTCATCGTCTACGCCGCCGAG
>JASFUV010000021.1:0-10090 GCA_050050155.1 Acidimicrobiia bacterium
ATCGCCACCAGCCACGAGACGAAACCGCCGGCCCGGTACACCGAGGCCTCGCTCATCAAACGCCTCGAGGATCTCGGCATCGGGCGGCCCTCCACCTACGCCACCATCATCTCGACCATCCTCGACCGCGAGTACGCCCGCAAGCAAGGCACCGCCCTCGTCCCGACGCTGCGGGCCTTCGCGGTGGTGGGGTTGCTGGAGGGCGCCTTCGCCGACTACGTCGACTACGACTTCACGGCCCGGATGGAACACGACCTCGACGCCATTGCCGCCGGCGAGACCGAGATGGCCCCCTGGCTGGCGGAGTTCTACTTCGGGGACGGCCAGCCCGGGCTCCGCCAGCTCGTCTCCGACGAGGCGCTGGAGAAGATCGATCCGCGAGTCGTGAACTCGTTCCCGGTCGGTGACGACCCCGACGGGGTGGCGATCGTGGCCCGCTGCGGGCAGTACGGGCCCTACCTGGTGCGGGGCGAGGACCGGGCCTCGATCCCCGACGACCTGGCCCTCGACGCGCTCGATCCCGGCAAGGCCGTCGAGCTGCTCGCCACCGGCAGCGACGAGAAGATCCTCGGCACCGACCCCGACTCGGGGTACGAGGTGCTGGTCCGCAGCGGCCGGTACGGTCCCTATGTGCAGCTGGGCGAACGCGACGAGGACACCAACCCCAAGCCGCGCACCGCCTCCCTGTTTCGCGGCATGTCCCAGGACTCGATCGGCCTCGACGACGCCCTCCGCCTCCTCACCCTGCCCCGCGTCGTCGGAGCCCATCCCGACGACGACGTGGAGATCACCGCCCAGAATGGCCGGTACGGGCCCTACCTCAAGTGGGGCAAGGAGTCCCGCAGCCTCGACACCGAGGAGCAGCTCTTCACCGTCACTCTCGACGAGGCGGTCACGATCCTGGCTCGGCCGCGACGGCCGCGGGGGAGGAATGCGGCGCCGCTGCGAGAGCTGGGCGACGACCCGGCAAGCGGCAAGCCGGTCGTGATCAAGGACGGCCGATGGGGCCCGTACGTCACCGACGGCGAGACCAACGCCTCCCTCAAACGCACCGACCAGATCGAGACCCTCACGCTGGAACGAGCCGCCGATCTGCTCCAGGAACGGAGAGATCGCGGGCCGGCGAAACGTCGGCGCAAGAGCAGCGGATAACGGCCCGTGCCCCGGGGAACCGCGGCACCGTTGTGAGGGGAGCCAGGCCCAAGCCCCGTTCCTCTAGGGTTCGCCCGAAATGACCGGTCCCGCCACCCCACCACTCAGTGCCGGCGCCATGACGCGGCGCGGCCCGTTCGCGCGGTTCTTCTGGGCGGCGGCCATCTCCAGCACCGGCGACTGGATCACCGTCTTCGCCATGCTGGCGCTGGCGGACTCGATCGGCGGCGAAGGCGGGATCCTGGTGACGCTGGTGGCGCGGATCGTCCCCGGTCTCGCTCTCGGGGCCGTGGCCGGCGTCATCACCGACCGGATGGACCGCCGCAAACTGGTCGTGATCGCGGACGTGGGACGGGGGCTCGTCATCCCCTCACTCGCCCTGGTGCGGACCCTGCCGACGCTGGTGGCGATCACGATCCTGCTCGAGCTGCTCAGCCTCCTCGGCCAGCCGCCCCGCACCGCCATGGTGCCGCGGTTGGTGGCCCCCGAGAACCTCGTCACCGCCAACAGCCTCATGCTGGGCGCCGCCTACGGCACCGTGCCGTTCGGGGCCGGGTTCAACTTCGTGCTCGCCTCGCTGCCCGCGGTCACCCTCGGCGGCCTCCTCCCGGTCGTCACTCAGGGCCTGGCGCTTGCGTTCTTCGTCGACGCCGCGACGTTCTTCGTCTCCGGGCTGCTGGTGGCCACCCTGCCCCGGATCGAATCGCCGCTCGCGGTCCAGCCCTCCAACGGCGTCGACCTGCGCGCCAGCTGGGGCGACTTCGTCGCCGGCACTCGCTTCCTGATGCAAGAGGCCAGGGTGCGGCGGGTGATCATCGGCATGGCGACGGCCCTGTTCGGGGGCGGGACGGTGATCGTGCTCGGCAAGGCCTTCGCAGAGGATGTGCTCGGCGCCAATCAGTCCGCCTTCTTCGCTCTCATCACCGCGCTCGGGGTCGGGGCCGGCGCCGGCATCGTGCTCGTCTCCTTCTTCGAGCATCGCATCATCCATCGCGACCTCGTGTTCGGGCTCGCCCTCTTCGGCACCGGCACCGGGCTGGCGGCGGCCGCCGTCGTCACCACCGTCGCCGCCGCCTTCGCCTGGATGCTGCTGTTCGGGTTCGGCGCCGGGGCCGGCTACGTGATGGCGATGACCCACCTCCACGAAGGGGTCGACGACGAGATGCGGGGCCGGGTCTTCGCCACCCTGTTCGCCTTGATGCGCATCGGGCTGTTCGTGTCGATGGCGATCGCGGTCCCGCTCGGCGGCGCGTTCCGTAACCTGCACGTGGGGCGCCTCACCGGACCGAGCCGCTGGGTGTTGTTCCTCGGCGGGCTCACCATCGTGGCTTCCGGGGCGGTCATCGTGTGGACCCTGCGCCACCTGCTGCGCCTCCCGGAGCTGGGCCGGGAAGCTCGCGAGATCATGGCCGAGGCGGATCGGGCCCGCCGGGTGCAGATCGGACGCCAGGGCGAAAGCTCCCGTCCCCAGGCCGGCAAGGGAGACGACGAGGAATGAGCGGCCACTATGTCGCCTTCGAGGGCATCGAGGGAACCGGCAAGTCGACGCTGGCCGCCCGCTGCGCCGCCGACCTGCGCCGCCGCGGTATCGACGTCGTCGAGGTGCGGGAGCCGGGAGGCACCCCGACCGGGGAACGGATCCGGCGGGTCCTGCTCGACGCCGGCGGCGCCGTCGCCCCCTGGAGCGAGGCGCTCCTCTTTGCCGCGGCCCGCGCCCAGCTCGCCCGCGACGTCGTCGGCCCGGCCCTCGCCGGCGGGTCCTGGGTGGTGAGCGACCGGTCCGTCTACTCCTCCCTCGCCTACCAGGGCGGGGGGCGGGGCCTTGGCGTGGAGGCGGTGCGGGCCCTCAACGCTCCCGGCCTCGGCGAGGTGTGGCCGGAGCTGGTGGTGCTGCTGCGCCTCGCCCCCGAGATCGGGCTGGCACGGCAACAGGACCCCGATCGCATCGGTTCGGAGGGCCGCCGCTTTCAAGGCATGGTGGCGACGACCTTCGACGCGTTGGCGGCCGCCGAGGCGGATCGGTTCTTCGTCGCCGACGCCGAACCGCCGGTCGACGACGTGTGGGACGTGGTGTGGCGAGCAATGGAGGAACGGTGGCGGATCTCTTCGACGACGTGATCGGGCACCGCCACGTCGTCGCCCTCCTGCGCGACGAGGTGCGGGCCCCGGCTCAGGCGTACCTCTTCACCGGACCCGCCGGGGCAGGCAAGTCGATGGTGGCGCGCCGCTTCGCCGCCGCCCTCCTCTGCGGCGGCGACGACGCCTGCCGGGGGCGGGTGGTGCGCGGCGCCCACCCCGACGTGGTGGTGGTGGAACCGGAAGGGCGCACCGCCATCACCGTCGAGCAGGCACGATCCACCGTGGCGCTCGCATCGCTGGCGCCGCTCGAAGCCGACCGGCGGGTGTTCATCTTCGAGGAGGGCGGGGCGATGAACGACGAGGCCGCCAACGCTCTCCTCAAGACCCTGGAGGAGCCGACCCCCTCGACCGTGTTCCTCATCGTCACCGAATCGGAAGACGACCTGCCCGAAACGGTGGCGAGCCGGTGCCGGACCATCGTGTTCGGACGGGTGGGGGAGACCGAGGTCGCGGAAGGTCTCGTCCGGTTCGGCGTCGAGCCCACCCAAGCCGAGCACGCCTCCCGCATCTCCGGAGGCCGGCCGGGTCTGGCGCTCGCCCTGGCGACCCAGCCCGAGGTGGCCGAGTTCCGCCGTATCTGGCTCGGTATACCGCTCCGCCTCTCGGAGCACCCCGGGGACGCCTACCAGCTGGCCGACGAGGTGACCGCGGCCGCCGAGCCCCTGCTGGCGGCGCTGCGGGAACGCCAGCAGGAGGAGGAGGCGGCCGCCCCCGAAGGCGGCGGGCGCGCCCTCAAGGACCGCCACGAACGCGAGCTGCGCCGCGCCACCGCGGCCCTGTCCGTCTCCGGGTTGGAGATCCTCGCCGGCTTCTACCGGGACGCGGCGGCCGCCCAGCTGGGCGCGGCCGTCCGCAACCCCGACATTCCCGCTCCGGCGCTCACCCGGATCGCCCCGGCGCGGGCGGTCCGTAACGCGGGGCGGGTCCTCGATGCCATCGACTCCCTCCAGGCGAACCAGCGACCCCAGCTCGCCTTCGCCGCGTTGTTCGCGGATCTCGGTGCCGGTGCCTGACTTCCCCACCGCATCGGCGGCGCGCCGCTTCGTGGCGGCGACGCACCGGTCCATCGGCTGGGTGGGGCGCCGGCTGTTCGACATCGAGATCACCGGACGGGATCACGTCCCTCGCCACGGCCCCGCCGTCGTCACCGCGAACCACCTGTCCCTGATCGATCCGGTGCTGGTGACCATGGCGGCGCGGCGCAACATCCGGTACCTGTCGCTCGACGAGCTGTTCAACCGGTCGCGGCTCTTCGATCGGGTGACGCTCTTCTTCGGGGCGATCCCGATGTCACGCACCCGCCCCCCGTTGGGGGCGCTGCGAGAGGGCCTCACCCACCTCGCCGGCGGCGGCCTCCTCGGGGTGTTCCCGGAAGGACGCCGCGCCTCGGCGTGGGGCGAGCTGAAACCGAAGCGGGGCGCCGCCTGGCTGGCGATCGCCACCAACTCCCCCCTGATCCCGGTGGCGATTCACGGCAGCGAGAAGATCATGGGGATGGAGCACACGGGGGTGGAACGGACCTCGATCCGGATCTGGATCGAGCCGCCCCTCCTCCCCGATGCGTACCTCGATCGGGAGGACCCGTTGGGGGCGATGATGGCCGACTGGGAACAGGTGGTCGATGCCCGATTGCGGCCCTGGCAAGGGCCCGCCACCAGGGATCCGGATTCGCCACATGACCCCCAGAGCCAGTCGTTACAGGACTGGTCACGCTTTCACTGATCCCGCGCTAGTGGCTTCCGGCGGCTCGTCTCGGTAGTGTTCAGCTATGGGCCCAGGCGGCCCCCTGAGGAGAACTCCCTATTCCGGAGGGTATGTATGAGAAGAGTGAAGTGGTTATTGCTGGCGGTGGTCTTCGCCATGCTCGTTGCCGCGTGCGGCAGCGACAGCGGCGACACGACCGCCCCCGGCGCTGAGTTCACGGTTTCGGGCGCCCCAACCGGCGTCGAGCTGGAGGCGCTCGAAGGCTTCATGAACGTCTACAACAACGAGACCGGTTCGAACATCACGGTGACAGGGTCCGACAGCTTCGAGACGGAGCTGCGTATCCAGGTCGAGGGCGGCAACCCGCCGGAGGTGGCGTTCACGCCGCAGCCGGCGTCGATCTGCGAGTTCGCCGATGAAGGCAAGCTCGTGTCGCTCGAAGACATGGGGTTCGACATCTCCGCGATGGAGGCCGACCACTCGAAGTTCTGGATGGACCTCGGCGTGTGTGAGGACGGCAACCACTACGGGATCCCGTGGTTCCCGAACTTCAAGTCGATCATCTTCTACCACCAGCCCACCTTCGAAACCGAGGGCTACACGATTCCCGAGACCTGGGATGACCTGATCGCCCTTTCGGAGCAGATGGTGGCCGACGGCTATACGCCGTGGTGCATGGGCTTCGGTAGCGGCGACGCCACCGGATGGCCGGGCACCGACTGGATCGAGGACATCTACGTCCGCGAATCCGGCAGTGCGATGTACTCACAGTGGTTCAAGCACGAGATCCCGTTCAACGATCCGTCCGTCGCGCAGGCATTCGACACCTTTGGTGAGATCCTGTTCGGTGACGGCTTCGTGCTTGGCGGCGCCGAGAACGTGGCGAGCACCAGCTTCCAGGACTCCCCGGCTCCGTTGTTCGACGATCCCAAGCCTGGCTGCCTGATGCTGAAGCAGGGTTCGTTCATCTCGAACTTCTTCGAGCAGGCTCCCGGCTATGAGGA
The DNA here is from genome assembly GCA_050050155.1 of Acidimicrobiia bacterium. Taxonomy (GTDB): domain Bacteria; phylum Actinomycetota; class Acidimicrobiia; order Spongiisociales; family UBA5794; genus CAYQEC01. The sequence goes on from JASFUV010000021.1 coordinate 6,000, forward strand.
AGGCGAAGACTCCGAGATCAGCGTGTTCTCGTTCCCGAGCATCGACGGCAACGTCGGCGCCATGGGCGGCGGCGACACCATGATCGTCTTCGACGACTCCAGCGGTGAGGTGCAGGCCATCAAGGACTGGATCTCCCCCGACTGGCAGTGCACGCTGGCGTCCGAGAACGGTGGCGGCATCGCCAAGTACGGCGGCCACGGCGTGGCCGGCGTGGAGCGGCTCCCGGGCAACAAGAACGTGGACCCGAACTGCTACGACTCGGATTCGGCCAAGGCATTCGCCAAGTCCGTGACCGAGGCGCTGGCAGCGAACACGTTCGTGTTCGACGCGTCTGACCTGATGCCCCCGGCCGTTGGCCAGGGCAGCTTCTGGACGGCCATGGTCGACTGGAGTCAGGGCGCACCGACCCAGGGCGTCATCGACACCGTCGAGGCGAGCTGGCCGTAAGCCGGACTTCAGTTCGTGAAATCGATGCGAAGGGGCGGCCAGCAGGCCGCCCCTTCGTGTGACTAGGGTTGACGGGGCCGACTCATTCGAAGGGAGGTTCGATGACTACGCCGCCCGTGATGGACGATCAGCGGGTTCCGGTGCCGAGGCCGCCGGAAGAGCTCGAGACCACCAATGGGTTCATGGTGTGGCTCCTGCGCTTCGGTTCGGCACTCGTCGTGCCGGCGGTGCTCGGGCTGTTCTTCTTCACGTTCTCGTTCCTGAAGGACGAAGGCGTGAACAAGCTGCTCCAGGTCGCCGTCGCCCTCGTGGTCGGGATCCTGGGGGTGTGGGCGCTCTTCTGGGGCATGGACCATTTGGTGAGCCTGTTGCCACGCCGGGCCGCGACCGCGGTGCGGCCGTTCGCCTTCGTGGGGCCGGCCATCGTGCTCCTCGGCTTCTACCTGGTCTACCCGGCGGTGAACACCGCCATCCTGAGCCTGCAGGACGCACGGAGCAAGGCGTTCGTCGGCTTCGACAACTACGTGACGATCTTCACCAAGAGCCAATACCTGGTCTCGATCCGCAACAGCATCTTCTGGGTGCTGGTGGTGCCGTTCCTGGCGGTGGCGGTGGGTCTCGGATTCGCCACGCTCGCCGACCGGCTCTCGAAGCACGCCGAGTCACTCTCCAAATCGCTGATCTTCCTGCCGATGGCGATCTCGTTCGTCGGCGCCAGCGTGGTGTGGGGGTTCGTCTACTACTTCCGGGCACCGGGCTACGGCGAGCAGATCGGACTCCTCAACGCCATCTGGGATGGGTTCGGAGGGCAGCCGGTCGATTGGCTCGCCCAGCAGCCGTGGAACAACCTCTTCCTCATGGTGATCCTGGTGTGGCTCCAGACCGGCTTCTCGATGGTGATCCTGTCCTCGGCCATCAAGTCGGTGCCTGTGGAGTTGCTGGAGGCGGCCCGCATCGACGGCGCCACCGAGTGGCAGGCCTTCCGGCGAGTCGTGTTCCCCTCCATCTTCTCGACGGTGATGGTGGTGTGGACCACCGTGGTGATCACGGTGTGGAAGACCTTCGACATCGTCTTCGTCATGACCGGAGGGCGTGAAGGGACCCAGGTGGTGGCCGAGACGATGGTGCGCGAGTTCTTCACGAACCGGAACAACGGGATCGGTGCCGCGCTCGCGGTCGTCCTCTTCCTCGCGGTGGTGCCGGTGCTCGTGCTCAACGTCAAACGGTTCCGGGCAGAGGAGGCGATGCGATGACAACCGAAGCCGAGCACGCTGCCATCGAGACTCCCGGCGAGCCGGGCGGCCGCCGTCTCTCCAAGCTGCCCATCTACCTGTCGGTGGGGTTCATCGCCACCTTGTGGACGATCCCGTCGCTCGGGCTGTTCATCAGCTCGCTGCGGGAGCCGCGGTCGATCCGGGCCTCCGGATGGTGGACCGCGTTCGCCCACCTGTTCGACACGGCGACGTGGACCTTGCAGAACTACCGGACCGCCCTCGATCAGGGCTTCGGCAACGCCTTCGCCAACTCGCTGGCGGTGACGATCCCGGCGGTGGTGATCCCGATCACCATCGCGGCCTTCGCCGCCTACGCCTTCGCGTGGATGGAGTTCCCTGGTCGCAACGTGCTGTTCGTGATCGTGGTCGGCCTGATGGTCGTGCCGCTCCAGATGGCGCTGATCCCGATCTTGAAGATCTACACCAGCGTCAGCGTCAACGGCACGTTCCCGGCGATCTGGCTCGCCCACGCCGGGTTCGGGCTGCCACTGGCGGTGTACCTGTTACGGAACTACATGGGGTCGTTGCCGTCCTCGATCATCGAGTCGGCCAAGATCGACGGTGCCGATCACTTCACGATCTTCCGCCGCCTCGTCGTGCCGCTCTCGGTGCCGGTGCTGGCGTCGTTCGCCATCTTCCAGTTCCTCTGGGTGTGGAACGACTACCTGGTGGCGCTGATCTTCCTTGGCAACAACCCGAAGGTTGCGGTGCTGACGCAGAGCCTCGCCACCTTGTCTGGCCGGGGTGAAGGCGCTCTCAACCTGCTGCCGGCGGCGGCGTTCGTGACGATGGTCCTCCCGCTCGCGGTCTTCTTCGGGCTGCAGCGGTTCTTCGTCCGGGGCCTCACGGCGGGATCGGTGAAGGGGTAGGTCGCGCCACAGGTGGACACGCCGGAAACGGAGGGCTGGCGACGGCGGAACTGGCTCGCGATCGCGATCGGCACGATCGTGATGGTGTTCAGCTACTTCCTCTACGCGGCCGCGTTCGCGGTGCCCGAAGGCGACATCCAGCAGGTCAACATCGGCTTGATCGGGGTGGGACTGGCGCTGGCGCCCTTCGTGTTTGTTGCGGTGGGGATGGTGTCGCACAACAAGGAGTTCCCGCGGCGGGTCCTCCAGTCGATGGGGCTGCTGCTGGTGCTCGGCCTCGCGGTCGGGTTGCTGTCGCCGGCCCTCGGCGCCTGCGCGGGCTTCGCCGCGGGAGGCGCCCTCACCCTCAACCGTCCCGACTTGACCAGGGTGGTGCGGCGGCGGGTGTGGGCGGTGGTGGTGACCGTGCTCTACACGTTCCTGCTGCTGGTGGTCGCCCCGCCGGCGGGCGTGTTCACCGGGGGGTTGTTGCCGCTGTTGATGATCGGGTTCGCCGACGAGTACACCGCGTGGCGCGCCGCGAATTGGAAGTGACGGGTCTACGAACGGGCGTCACGACAGGGATCGGGTGATCGGTGCCCAAGGCCTATGGGCGGCGTATCGCCTCGGAGACGCGGATTCGGTCGACGATGAACGGGTGCGCCTGGAGAAGGCCGGTGCCGGCGCCGAAGTCGTAGATGTTCAGCATGAGCTGCATCGGGTACTGCGGCGCCTGCTCCGAGCGCTTGATGACCTCGCCGTCCACGAAGAACGTGACATCGGTGGCGGTCCAGACGGCTGCGTACTCGTGGAACTCCGAGACGTCGATGGGCACTGCGACCTTCTCGAAATCGTCGACGATGGTGGGGTCGCCGAAGGGGTGGAGGCCGACGCCGACCGAGGCGCGATCGGGGGCCGCTTCCGCGCCGAAGATCTCGCAGATGCAGATCTCGGCCGAACGCTCGGGCCGATCCTCGAAACCGATCATCCACAGGGCCACCATGTGCCCCCGATGGGGTCTCCAGCGGGCCCGCATCTCGATGGCTCCGTAGAGGGGGGTGAGGAGCCGTTCGGTCGGTTGTGCCTCCACGACCGTCATGCGCTCATCCGTGCGGTGCTGGCCGACGGTCGATCCGGTTGGACCGGAGAAGCAGCCGGTCTGCACCGAGGACACCCGCATGCGTGGTAGGGCGGCGGGGCACCACACGGGCTGATCGTCGGCGATGTACAGCTCGAGCTGCCGTCCGGTCAGCCGGTAGCGGGCTCGGGAGCGGTCGCGTCCCGCCCACTGGGGCAGGTAGAACGGCAGCCATCTGGTCCGGTCGAGCTCGGACCCGTCGAACTCCTCGCTCACCACCGTCTCGTAGCCGCCGATCGCGTCGGCAAACGCGTTCATCTGCGCACACTACCGAGGCGCCATTGCGTCGAGACTGGGGGCATTCGAAAGCTGCCGCGGCCGCAGGGCGGTGGCGATGGGTTCTCGAAATCGCCGAAACCGTGCCGGACTTCGGGTTTCGAATC
>JASFUV010000022.1:0-9527 GCA_050050155.1 Acidimicrobiia bacterium
CGGCGCAGGTCGCGGTGGCGCCGCGCCGCCAGCAGCCAGGCGGGACCCGCCACCGCCACCCCCACCACGGCGGCGCGAGAGAAGCTGAGACTGGCCGGCATCGCGGCGAGGGCGGCCACGAGCCACCACCAGCGGGAGCGTGCCCGGCGGATGGTGAGCATCCCGATCGAGACCGCCACCAGCCCGTAGGTGGCGAGCATGTAGGGATGCGACGAGAGACCGGGGGCCCGCACCGTGTTCCCGACGTGCTCGTAGTAGCGCGGCCCGGCCGGCATCCAGAGGGCTCCATCGGAGAGGGACTGGAGGAGGGCGGCGGTGCCGGTGAGGGCGGCCCCGAGCAGGACGGGCGCCCCGACCCAACGCCACAGCGCCTGGCGGTCGAGCGACGCCACCATGGCGGCGACGACGACGGTGCCGACGAGGCGGACGAGCAACGCCACGCCGCGCCACGACGGCCCGAACACGAGCGTCACCGCGGTGGTGGCGAGCAATCCCAGCGCGGTTGCCACCCCGAGGCGGGGCCGGTCGGTGCGCATGCGGCGCCACAGGTACGGCAGGGCGATGAGGGTCAGGACCAGGAGCGGGACATCGAAGTAGTCGACGGTGACGAGACGGCTGAACCCCGGAGCAGGGCCCGGATAGTCGAACAGCACGATGGGGAACTCGACGGCGGCGAGGAGGATCGTGGCGGCGAGGAAGAAGCCACGAACCTGGTCGTCGCTCGGTCGGGTGCGCCGCTCGGCGGCCGCCCTCGGGCTTGCCATCGCCGCAGGCTCCTCTCTCGGGGGATCGGGACTGAGGATATCGGGAGGGCACGACCGGGCCTGAACACGATCTCCCACCCGCCCATTCGGGGCCTCTGCGACCTCCTGCCCCGGCGCGAAACCTGTTACGCTGTCGTCGCCTTCGACCGGTCGAGCGCGCTCGGGGGCCAATCATGTACCCAAGGAGATGATGTTCCCGCATGGCCGATGACAAAGAGAAGGAGCTTGTTCCCGGTGACGTAGCTCCCGCGGACCCGACGTCCGCCGCCGAGGCCGACGCCGCGGCCGCCCCAGAGGGTGAGATCGCAGCCGAGGCCGCGGAGTCTGCTTCCAAGGCGGCAGAGGTTGCCGCCGACGTGGCAGAGGCCCCAGAGACTGCGTCCGACGCGGCGGAGACCGTCGCCGAGGCCGCAGAGCCCGCGTCCGAGGAGGCCGAGCCCGAGGTGACCGAGGCCGCAGAGCCCCCGTCCGAGGTGACCGGGCCCGAGGAGACCGAGCCCGAGGTGAAGGAGGACGCTGCAGTCGCTCCCGCCCCGGAAGACGATTCCGGCCCGAACGTGGGCGAGATGCCTGCGATCACGGCACCCAAGGACATCGGCGACGTCGCCGACGACCTCAGCGCCGACGACTTCGCCGCCGCGGTCGAACGCACCGTGTTCGAGTTCAAGGAGGGCGACATCGTCGCCGGAACCGTGGTCCGGGTCGACCCCGACGAGGTGCTGGTCGATATCGGCTACAAGTCCGAGGGCGTCATCCCCTCCAACGAGCTTTCGATCCGCAACGCGGCGAGTCCCGAAGACGTCGTGAGCGTCGGTGAGGAGATCGAGGCGCTCGTGCTCCAGAAGGAAGACGAGTCGGGCCGGCTCGTGCTCTCCAAGAAGCGAGCGCAGTACGAGCGTGCCTGGGGCCGTATCGAGCGGGTCATGAAGGAGTCGGGCACGGTACAGGGGCCCGTCATCGAGGTGGTCAAGGGCGGGCTCATCGTCGACATCGGATTGCGCGGATTCCTGCCTGCGTCCCTCGTCGACCTGCGCCGGGTACGTGACCTCCACCCCTTCGTGGGCGAGGTCATCGAGGCCAAGGTCATCGAGCTCGACAAGAACCGCAACAACGTGGTGCTGTCACGCCGCGCCTACCTCGAAGAGGCCCAGGCCGAACAGCGCCAGGCATTCCTCAGCGAGCTGCAACCCGGCGACGTCCGGGAGGGCACTGTCTCGTCGGTGGTGAACTTCGGCGCCTTCGTCGACCTCGGCGGCATGGACGGTCTCGTGCACGTCTCGGAGCTGTCCTGGCAGCACGTCAGCCACCCCGGTGAGGTGGTGAGCGTGGGAGACAAGGTGAAGGTGAAGGTACTCGAGGTCGACCGCGACCGGGAGCGCATCTCGCTGTCGATTCGCCAGACCCGTGAGGATCCTTGGGAGGAGTTCGCCCGTTCCGTCGAGACCGGCGCCATCATCGACGGCGTCGTCACCAAGACGGTGCCGTTCGGTGCCTTCGTCTCGGTGGGTGAAGGCGTCGAGGGATTGGTGCACGTTTCGGAGATCGCTCTCCACCACGTCGAGAGCCCGGAACTGGAGCTTTCGATCGGTCAGCAAGTCCGGGTAAAGGTCACCGAGGTCGATGCCGACAGACGTCGAGTGAGCCTGTCCATCAAGCAGGCACTTCCCGAATGGGAGGAACGCTCGACGTGGAGCGATCGACAATCTCAGAGCCGGCCGAAGCGCAGGGAGTTCCAGCGTGAAGAGGAAGCTTCCAGCGAGCCGTCCTTCAGCGCCGACGCTTCCTTGGAGGCCATCCTCCAGGAGCTCAAGGAGAAGGGCATCGGCCGAAACTAGCGCCCGAGTCCTTGACTTCGGGTACCGGTATGCCAGGCTGACCCGGGTCTCTGGGGGACGTTCGCCTCTGAGTCGTGCCGAGCGTGTATCTGTGACCAGAAGGGCCAACTGACATGGGCAAACGAACTCTCGTGCTTGTGATTGCACTGGGTCTCGCCGCCGTTTCCGCATTCGCGGTGTGGCGCTACCTCAGCACCGTCGAAAGCGACGTCCGCGCCGACATCCAGGAGGTGCGGGTGTGGCGCTCCACCGAGCTGATCGAGACCGGCACCGAGGGCTCCGTCGCCCGCGACGTCATCAAGGAATCGACCGAGCTCGCAGAAGCCGTCGCCTTCGAGGGCTCCACGATCCTGTGCGCCGGCCCTGTCGAGCGGGACAACAACGACGTCGATCCCGCCATCTGTGACGCCAACCCCAGAGATCTCGATGCCCTCCTCGACGGATCGGTGGCCGCGGGCCCCATCAGCGCGGGCCAGGTCATCACCGCCGACATGTTCGTCACCCCGGCCGAGCTGAACTCGATCAGCCTGTCGGAGTCGATCGCGGAGCGCAAGGTCGCGATCGCGATCCGGCCCGAGGACGTCTCCGCCGCCGGCGGGTTCATCCGCCCCGGTGACCGGGTCAACCTGCTCGCTTCGGCCGACATCGACCTCGGGTCGTCGATCGCCCTCCTCAAGGACCCGGAGCTGCGCGGCCTGCTGATCGAAGCGGCCACCGGCGCCCAGGACACCACCGAGGCCCCGCTCGAAGGCGAGACCGCCGACACCACCGAGGATCCCATCACTCGGTTGGCGGAGGCCTTCCCGGCCCAGATCAAGTTCACCCAGACCATTCTCCAAGATCTCGAGGTGCTCGCCGTCGGCGCCGACACCCGGCCCAGCCCGCTGGGCACCGGGTTGGAGCCGCAGGGCAGCCAGGTGATCGTGCTCGAGGTGACCCCCGAGCAGGCGGAGAAGATCGAGTACGCACGCCAGTACACCTCGATCGCGCTCTCGTTGCTCCCCTCCGAGGTGCCGTACGAAGAGTTCGAGGCACGTGGCATCCTGGTGGACGACATCTTCACGTTGATCGACCGGATCAAGGAGCAATTCGAGCAGGCGGGAGTCGTCCTTGGCGACAGCAACGGATAGCACCTACTCCATCCTCCTCGTCGACGCCGACGAAGGCTTCGTCGAGGAGGCGCGCGCCCTCTTCGAGGGGAACAAGGTCTACACCGCGCGCAACATCTCCGACGCGCAGCGGCGCCTCGTCGAAGAAGGTATCGACATCGCCCTGGTCGGCCCGACCTTCGCCCATGAGGCCGGGGTGGCCGAGTCGACCCTCCTCTTCGACGTGCAGCCGGAGCTGCCGCTGGTCCTGGTGACCGAGGCGGTCAACACCGACGTCCTCCGCGCCGCGCTGCGGGCCGGGATCAAGGACGTCGTGGAGGCACCGCTCACCGCCAAGAAGATCGAGGACGCCTTGGGCCTCGTCGAGCTCATCCACAAGCGCGAGGACAAGGACGCCAAGCGGCGCACCAAGATCGGCAAGGTGGTCACGATCATGTCGCCGAAGGGCGGCGCCGGCAAGACCATGACGACCACCAACGTCGCCTTGACCCTCGGTGGCTGGGCCGACCCGGAGCGGGTCGTGATCCTCGACGCCGACCTGCAGTTCGGTGACGTCTGCATCTCACTCCAGATCGATCCCCGCCACACGATCGTCGACGTCGCCCGCGACATCGACAAGCTGGATGAGGAACTCCTCGAGAGCCTGCTGGCTCGCCACACCAGCGGCATCCGGGTGCTGTCGGCGCCGCTGGAGCCGTCCCTCGCCGACGAGGTGTCGACCCAGGTCGTGGTGAAGACCATCGGGATGCTCAAGCGCATGTTCGACTTCATCGTCATCGACACCGCACCGTTCCTCGACGAGCCGGTGCTCTCCATCCTGGAGCGCTCCGACACCGTGCTGCTGGTTGTCGACATGGACCTCCCCAGCGTCAAGAACGCCAAGCTGGCGCTCGACACGCTGCGGCTCATCAAGTTCCCCTTCGAGAAGATCAAGCTGGTCCTCAACCGGGTCAACTCAAAGGCCCGCCTCGACGTGGACGAGCTGGAACGCTCGCTCGGGCTCGAGATCATGGCGGCGATCTCGTCGGACAAGCTGGTGCCGCGGGCCGTCAACGAAGGCGAGCCGGTCGTGTCGCTCTATCCCCGCTCCCGGGTGGCGCGCGACCTGCGCGGCGTCGCCCAGCTCGTGGTCGACGAAGACATGTCAGAACCCACTGAAGACGATGGTCGGGGGCGCCGATGGTTCAAGTGATCCGCGTGCCCGTCTCGCATGAAGGGGAAGCACCATGAGTCTCGCCGATCGGGTCAAGGCCGCCAAGGCCGCAGAGGTGACCCTGGACGGTCACCGCGAGGAGATGCGGCAAGAACTCCGTCGCAAGCTCCACTACAAGGTCGTCGAAGGGCTCGGCCCGGTCCTCTACGACCGCCAGATGAGCGACGCCGAGTTGAAGCTCCGGGTCATGGAGATGCTGGAGTGGGCGCTCGACCAGGAAGAGTCGGTTCCTCTCGCCAGGGCGGACCGCCTCCAGCTCCTCCAGGAGATTGCCGACGACGTCCTCGGATACGGCCCGATCGATCCGTACCTCAGCGACCCGGACGTCACCGAGGTCATGGTCAACGGCCCCCACCAGGTATGGGTCGAGAAGAACGGCCGCCTCGCTCTCACCGAGGTCCGTTTCGTCGACGCCACCCACCTCGAGCGCATCATCGAGAAGATCGTGGGCCAGGTGGGACGCCGCATCGACGAGTCCACCCCGATGGTGGACGCCCGCCTCCCCGATGGTTCCCGTGTCAACGCCGTCATTCACCCGCTCGCCATCGGCGGGCCGTTCCTCACCATCCGGAAGTTCGCGGTCGACCCTTTCACCGCCGACGACCTGGTGGGGCTCGGCACCTTCACCGAGAAGGTCTCCGGGTTCCTGCGGCGCTGCGTTCACGGCCGTCTCAACATCATCATCAGCGGCTCGACCGGCTCCGGGAAGACGACCCTCCTCAACGTGGTGTCGAGCTTCATTCCCGACAGCGACCGCATCGTCACCATCGAGGACGCCGCCGAGCTCCGGCTCAACCAGCTCCACGTCCTCGGGCTCGAGTCCCGTCCCCCCAACCTGGAGGGCAAGGGCCAGGTCACGATTCGGGACCTGGTGCGGAACTCCCTTCGTATGCGTCCCGACCGCATCGTCGTCGGTGAGGCTCGTGGCGGCGAGGCCCTCGACATGCTGCAGGCCATGAACACCGGTCACGACGGGTCGCTGACGACGATTCACTCCAACGCTCCCCGTGACACCCTGGCCCGTATCGAGACCATGGTGCTGATGGCAGGGATGGATCTCCCGATCCGTGCCATTCGGGAGCAGGTCGCGTCGGCCGTCGACCTCATCGTCCACCTCCACCGGCTCCGTGACGGGAGCCGCCGGGTCACCGCGGTCACCGAGGTGGTCGGCATGGAGGGCGACGTGATCACGACCCAGGACCTGTTCAATTTCGATTTCGGCATGGGCATCGACGACGCCGGGAAGTACAAGGGACGCCTCAAGGCGACCGGCATCCGCCACTCCTTCAGCGAGCATCTGGAGCAGTACGGCATCAACCTCCCGGCGGAGCTGTTCGAGCCCGAGCCATTCGCAGGACGGTGATCATGGGCAACGCTGGGTTTCTCCTGGGGGCGACGGCATGAACCTCGAGACGATGATCATGCTGGGCGCGCTCGGCGCCGGGGTGGCGCTCTTCCTGTTCATCCTGGTCCTGTTCGGCCCGAACGCCGCGGTGGAACGCGACCTGAGCGGCCGGCTCGGCCGCTACAGCGCCCAGCCCGAGGCGGGCGGCCGGCTCGCCCGGATGCCGTTCCTGCGCCGTTTCGTTGCCGGGGCCGAGGACGTGGCGCGCCGCCGCGGCCTGCTCGACGTCCTCGAGACCGCCCTGGCGCAGGCCAACATCCCGCTGCGGGCGGGAGAGGCGATCGCCGCCATGATCGGGATTTCGGTCGTGGTCGGGGTGCTGGTGGGGATCTGGATGCAGAGCCTGCTGGGCGCCTTCATCGGCGCCGGCCTCACCATGGCGATCGCGGCGGTGCTGGTTCAGTCGATCGCGAGCCGGGAACGCAAGAAGTTCGAGTCGCAGCTCCCCGACACCCTCAACCTCATCTCCACCTCGCTGCGTGCCGGCTATTCGCTGCTGCAGGCGGTCGAGGCGGTCGGGGCCGAGGCGCCGCAGCCGACGGCGCGTGAGTTTGGGCGTGCCATGTCGGAGACCCGCCTCGGGCGCTCCCCGGTCGACGCCCTCAAGGACGTCGCCGACCGCATGCAGTCGGTCGACTTCGACTGGGCGGTGCTCGCCATCAGCATTCAACGCGAGGTCGGCGGCAACCTGGCCGAGGTGCTGCAGACGGCCGCCGAGACGATGATGCAGCGCAACCGTCTCCGCCGTGAGATGCACGCCCTCACCGCAGAGGGCCGGATCTCCGCCCTCGTCCTCGGCGGTCTCCCGTTCTTCATCTTCGGGTTCCTGTTCGCCACCCGCCGCGAGTACATCCAGCCCATGCTGGAGTCCACGATGGGGCTCATGGTCCTCATCGGGTCGGTCGCCTGGGTGCTGGTGGGCATCTACTGGCTGGGCCGCATCGTGAAGGTGGATGTCTGATGGATCAGTTGACGTTTGCCGCCATCGCCGTCGGAGTCTCGATGTTCGCCCTGGTGTTGTATGCCGGCAACGGGGTGATCCGGGCCCGGGCCAGCGCGTCCCGCCGCCTCATCGGCCTGCAGAGCCGGGCCGAGGTGCTCGAGCAGGGATTCGCCGAGCGCGCCGTCGCCCCCGCGGTCGAGAAGTTCGGGCGCCTCTTCATGCGCTTCACGCCGCAGGGGTGGGCGGAGCGCGCCAACCACCGGCTCGTCGTCGCCGGCTGGTACCCGCGGGTCGACGCCAACTCCTGGGCCGCGGTCCGGGTGATGGCCGGCGCGGCGGGCATCGTGCTGGCGTTCTTCTCGCAGAGTTACGTCACCGGCGGGATGACACGCCTCATCGTGTTCGGGCTCATGCTCGCGGTCGGCATCCTCGGCCCCGACGCCATCCTCACCCGGCGCATCGACGAGCGCCGCGCCGCCATGGAACGGGACCTCCCCGACGTCATCGATCTCCTCGTCATCAGCGTCGAGGCCGGTCTCGGCTTCGAAGGCGCCCTCGGCCGGGTGGTCCAGAACGTCCCGGGCGAGCTGAGCGACGAGTTCTCCCGCATGCTGCAGGAGACCCGGGTGGGCGTGAGCCGCCACGAGGCGATGAAGTCGCTCGCCAACCGGACCGACGTCGAGGACCTCAACTCGTTCATCATGTCGATGAACCAGGCGGACGCCTTCGGTGTGTCGATCTCCCGCATGCTGCGGGTGCAGGCAGACGAGATGCGGGTCCGGCGCCGCCAGCGAGCCCAGGAACGTGCCTTCGCCGCCCCGGTGAAGATGGTGTTCCCCCTGGTGCTTTGCATCTTCCCGGCCCTGTTCGTGGTGCTGCTCGGTCCTGCGGTGATGCAGATCGCCGAGAACCTCAACCTCTGATCAGGATCGGGTGGCGCCCGTGAGCACGCCGCTGCTCCGACGGCTCTCGGTCCGGCACCTGTGGGTGCTGCCCCCGTTCGCCGCCCTGGCGTGGGCCGCCAGCCTCCCCCTCGACGACAACTCGTTCCTGTGGCACGTGCGGGCGGGGACGGTGCAGCTCGACGCGGGGCAGGTGCTGCGCCACGACCCGTTCTCGTTCACCGCTCTGGGCGCCCCGTGGCGCACCCAGTCGTGGCTCGCGGATCTCGGGTACGGATGGTTGGAGAGGGTGACCGGCGGGATCGGCTGGGTGCCGCTCATGACGTTCTTGGCCGCGGCCGCGACCCTGGGGTTCGCCGCGACGGCGGTCTACCACCGCACCCGATCGCCGCTCACCACCGGGGTGGCGGTGCTGGTGGTGGCATGGCAGGCGGCGCCGTTCCTCAACCCGAGGCCGGTGCTCTTCAGCTACCTCCTGCTGGCGGCGTTGGTGGCGGTTGTGGTGCGCCGCGATCCGCCCTTGTGGGTCGTGCCGCTCCTGGTGTGGTGCTGGGCGGCGCTCCACGGCTCGTTCGTGGTCGGGATCGTGCTCGTTGGCCTCGACGCCGTGCGGCGCCGTTCCCGCCGCGAGGCCGTGGCCGGCGCCCTTGCGATCGCCGCCGCCTCCTTCACGGCGCACGGGATGGCGGTGTGGGAGACGCTGTGGCGGTTCTTCCAGAGCCGCGGGGCGCTCGGCCTCATCTCGGAGTGGGCGCCTCCGGACTTCTCCAATCCGTTCCTGGTGCCGTTCGTGCTCGTGCTGATCGGCGTGCTGGTGGCTGCCGCCGCCGGCGACGTCACCCGCCGCGATCTCATCGTCCTGGTGCCGTTCATCGGATTCGGGCTCCTGGTGGAACGCAACGTGTTTCCTGCGCTGCTGGTGCTGGCGCCCTGGGCGGCGAGCGCCGTGCCGCGGCGGGCGTCTGCTCGAGCACGGCGCGGGGAGTCCACGGTGCTCAACCTCGCGGTGGTGGCGGCCCTCGCCGTCTTCGCGGTGGTGGGGCTCGCTCGGCCCCAGCACCTGAGCGAGGAGCGGTTCCCGATCGGTGGGGCGCTCGCCGCGGTGGGGCCGGGGCCGCTGTTCCACGACGCCGCGGCCGGCGGCTACCTCATCTACGCGGCGTGGCCGGAACGTCTCGTGTTCATCGACGATCGGGCCGAGCTGTATGGGGAGGACGGGTTCCGCCGGTTCACCGACCTGCGGGTGGGGATCGATGCCGAGGCGACCCTCGCCGACCTCGGAATCGACCAGGCGCTGCTGACGCCGCACCTCCCGCTCCTCGAGGTGCTGGAACGGGGCGGGTGGGTGGAGCGCTA
>JASFUV010000023.1:0-9470 GCA_050050155.1 Acidimicrobiia bacterium
GTACCGCCGCCCGGGACCTGCTCGACGCCGCCATCGTCCGCCTCGGGGAGGGCAGGCTCTTGCCGGAGCGGGCCGGTCAGGAGCGGGACGGCTCCGGCCGGTAGAAGGCGTGCAGCATCCGGTGCAGCTCCGGATGGTGCCGCTGCAGCCGGTCGGGGACGGTGAAGAGGGTTTCGGTGGCGACCGCGAACAGCTCGGCTGCGTTCACCTCGGCGTAGGAGCCGAGGACAGGGTCCGCCACGGCGCCGGCGCGGACGGCCGCCAAGGTGTCGTCGATCAGCCGCTCCCAGTGCACCATGCCGGCGCGGTTCCCCACCGGCGGGATCCCGTCGGCATCCCCGGAGCGCATATCGATCTTGTGGGCGAACTCGTGGTACACGACGTTGCGCCCATGCTCGGGGTGGGCCACCCCCGACCGCACCGCGTCCCAGGTGATCACCACCGGGCCGTGCAGCATCGCCTCGCCGGCGAGGGGAGTGGCACAGGAGCGATGCACCCCGGGCACGGAAGGATCGGCGTGGGCCCCCCGTTTCACCACCGTCCCCGGGTAGACGATCACGCTGTGGACGTCCCGGTACACATCGAGGCCGAGATCGAGGGCGAGCAGGCAGGCATGGGCCGCGATCGTGGTCCGCGTGGTGTCGTCGATCTCGGCGTCGCCGGCCGCCTCGAATTCCTTGGTGGCGAGGAAGCGTCGCGTCAGCTCCTCGAGCCTCCGGCGGCGATCGGGTTCGAGGTCGTCCCAGACCGCGCCATGACGCGGCAGCACCCACCTCCACAGATCGGGAGGAGCCTCGGCCTCGGAGTGTCGCCGCCATCGCATCAGGTGGTCCAGGGTACGACGCGCAACGCGGTGCAGGAACGCCGGTACCCACGCTGCTCCCAACCCTGGGTTCCAGTACACGGATACCGTGACTCCCAGCCCTGGGTTCCAGTACACGGATACCGTGACTCCCAGCCCTGGGTTCCAGTACACGGATACCGTGACTCCGAGCCCTGGGTTCGTTCTCATGGGCGCCTCATGTCGGATCTGCGACCATCCGCACGTGAGCACGACAGGCACACAACGGTCACCGGGGGGCACGGCGTGAGCGATCCGGGTCCCTTCCGGCTCGTCATCGGCGACGTCGACGGCACCCTCCTGACCAGCGACAAGCGTCTCACCCCGGCAACCCGGGAGGCGGCGCACCGCCTTCACGAGCGCGGCGTCGATCTCATGCTCACCAGCGGGAGGCCCCCGCGGGGACTCGCCATGCTCATCGAGCCGTTGCAGCTCACGACCCCACTGGCGGCGTTCAACGGCGGCATGTTCGTGTCGCCCGATCTCGAGGTGCTGCGGTGCCGGCCCCTCCCCGAAGACCTCGTTCCCGCCATCGACGACCTCCTCGTCGGGCACGGGGTCTCGGTGTGGGCATTCAGCGGCACCGACTGGTTCGTCCTCGACCCGGACGGACCCCACGTCGCCCGTGAATCGGCTGCGGTCGCGTTCCGTCCCGACGTCGTCCCGTCCTTCGACGGCATCGCCAAGATCGTCAAGCTGGTCGGGGTGAGCGACGACGAGCCCCGTCTCGTCGCCGCCGCCGATGCGATCCACCGCGAGTTCGGGTTCGCCGTGTCGGCGACCCGCTCTCAGCCCTACTACCTCGACATCACCCACCCCGACGCCAACAAGGGTGCGGTGGTCGACTACGCCGTCGCCGAACTCGGAGTGCCGGCATCTCGCATCGCCGCCGTCGGCGACATGCCGAACGACCTCCCGATGCTGGCCAAGGCCGGGCTCGGTGTCGCGATGGGCAACGCCGCTCCAGAGGTGCAGCGCGCCGCCGACGCCGTCACCGGCCGCAACGACGACGACGGGTTCGCCGCCGCCGTGGCGCGGCTCGTGCTCGCCCGCGACGCCGCCCCCACTCGATCCGATCCGAACCCCACATCCGGGCGCGCACCTGCTCCGCAGACGCGGTCCGGCCAGAGACAGGAGACGCCATGACTCCCCAGGTTCCCCCCACCGACCACCCGATGCAGCTTGGCATGATCGGCCTCGGCCGCATGGGTGCCAACCTCGTCCGCCGCCTCACCGCCGCCGGGCACGACTGCGTCGTGTACGACGTCGACGAGGACGCGGTTGCCGCGCTCGCCGCCGACGGGATCCGAGGAGTCGGATCGCTGGAGGAACTCGTCGCCGCCCTCTCGCCGCCCCGTGCGCTGTGGATCATGGTGCCCGCAGCCGTGGTCCACGAGGTGCTCGTCACCCTCGCTCCGCTGCTCGACGGGGGCGACATCCTCATCGACGGCGGGAACTCCTACTACCGCGACGACATCGCCCGATCCGAAGCTCTGGGAGAACGCGGCATTCACTACCTCGACTGCGGCACCAGCGGAGGGGTGTGGGGCCTGGAACGCGGCTACTGCCTGATGATCGGCGGCGACGCCGGCGCAGTCGCCCACCTCGACCCGGTCTTCGCGTCGATCGCCCCCGGCACCGGCAACGCCGAACCGACGCCGAGCCGCACCGCGGACGGCACCGCCCCGGAGGGGTACCTCCACTGCGGGCCGAGCGGCGCCGGCCACTTCGTGAAGATGGTCCACAACGGCGTCGAGTACGGGATGATGGCCGCCATCGCCGAAGGCCTCGCCATCATCGAGCACGCCGACGCCGGGCTTCGGCCCGCCGCGGCCGACGCCGAGACGACGCCGCTGCGTGATCCCGAGGCGTACCAGTACCAGATCGACGTCGCCGAGGTGGCGGAGGTGTGGCGCCGCGGCGCCGTCATCAGCTCCTGGCTGGTCGATCTGGCGGCGGATGCCCTCGCCGCCGATCCCGAACTTGCCGGCTTCGCCGGCCGGGTCTCCGATTCGGGGGAGGGGCGCTGGACCGCCATCGCCTCCATCGAGGAGGGCGTGCCCTCACCAGTGATCACCACCGCCCTCCAGGAACGGTTCGCCTCCAGGGGGGCCGCCGACTTCGCCGACAAGGTGCTCTCGGCGATGCGTCGCGAGTTCGGGGGCCACCTCGAGAAGACCTCCTGAGATCCTGGCGCGTCATCGGCGGGTGATCAATCCCGTTCTCCGCCGCCGCGCCGGAGAAGTGACCGCGGCGCAGGGTGACCGATCCCTCCTGGCGGCGCCGGATCGAGAGGAGTCCCATGCTCTCCGGGCGGCGGCTCGCTCCTGACGGAGGAAGCGACCGGGTCCTGCCTACGGATCGATCCAGGAACGCCCGGGGCCGATCAACGCGGTGGCGCCGGACGGGCCCCAACTCCCTTGCGGGTAGGTCTCGGGGGCGGCCGCCGGATCGGCGATGGCGTCGACGATCCGCCACGACTCCTCCACCGCGTCCTCGCGGGCGAACAACGACCGGTCGCCGCCGAGGGCATCACGGAGCACCCGCTCGTATGCGAACGGGATACGGCCGAACAAGGTGTCGTAGTCGACCGTGAGCGGCGTCGTCGTGAGGCGCACGCCCTCGCCGGGAAGCTTGGTCTGCACCAGGAGATCGACCCCGTCGTCGGGGCCGATCCGGAAGACGAGCCGGTTCGTGTCGGGAATGTCGGGCTGTGGCGAGAACGGCAGCGGTGGCGACTCGCGGAATACCACCACGGCCTGGGTGGCGGTGGCCGCCATCCCTTTACCGGCCCGCACATAGATCGGCACCCCATACCAGCGGGGCGTGTCGATGGCGAGGCGAAGGGCGGTGAACGTGGCGACCCGGGAGTCGGCGGCGACGTGGTCGGTGTCCCGGTACCCGTCATACTGGCCGTAGACGACGTCATCGGTGGTGAGGGACCGGGTGGCGGTGAGCACCTTGGCGCGCTCGTCGGCGAAGGAATCGGCCCGGGGGGACACCGGCGCCTCCATCGTCAGCAGGCAGACCACCTGGAGGAGATGGTTCTGGACGACGTCGCGCACCACGCCCAAGGTCTCGTAGAGGGCGCCGCGCTGATCGACGCCGAAGGTCTCGGCCATCGTGAGTTGGATGTGGTCGATGTAGTGGCGGTTCCACACGGCATCGAAGAGGGGATTGGCGTAGCGGAACGCCAGCAGGTTCTCTACCGGCTCCTTGCCGAGGAAGTGGTCGATCCGGAAGATCGATTCCTCGGCGACGGCCTGATGGAGGACGCCGTTGAGGTGGCGGGCGGTTGCCAGGTCCCGGCCGAACGGCTTCTCGACCAGGACTCGCGAATGGCGCAGCAGCCCGGCGTGTTCGAGGCCGGAGACGACGGCCTCGAACAGCTTGGGGGGGATGGCGAGGTAGTGGAGGCAGCGGGCCTCCTCCCCGGTGGCGGCGGCGAGGCCGGCGAAGGTCTCGGCGTCCGCGTAGTTGCCTGCGACGTAGGAGAGCCGGGCGACGAGTCGATCCCGCACCTCGGGGTCGACGTCGGCGACGGCGGCGGTGACGGAATAGGCGACATGGCTGGCGAACCGCTCCGTATCCCACTCGTCGAGGGCGATGCCGATGATGCGCTGGTCGATGGCGCCTTGCTCCTCGAGGCGATACAGGGCGGGGAAGAGCATCTTGGCGGCCAGGTCCCCCGTGGCGCCGAACAGGACGATGACATCGATGTCGCTCATTGCGGACTCCTACCAATCATGATCTTGTGCTGCTGACGGTCGTACCCCTCGGAGGCGGCCGAGCCGGGCTCCCGCCACGCCACCGTGAACAGCAGCTTGGTGCCCTCCGGGAGGTCACCTGTGGCGAGGTCGGCAATGTGCATGCCGATGCCGGTGGGCGACGTCGCCGTCTCGTGGGTCGTCGCCCAGCCGTCCGGTGACCAGTGTACGAAGGCGGGGGCGGTGAGCTCGATGCGCAGCGTGGCGCCGGCCGGGATGCGCTGGATCTTGTGGTTCCGGCGCCAGAAGCGGCGTTGCCGGGCCGCGGCGGAGGGGAGATGGCGTTGCACCGCGGCAGGGAGGTCGAAGACGGCGCCGTCGGCGATGGAACGTAGCAGTTTCAGGTACTCGGCGTGCGCCCAGACGAGCGGCATGGCCGAACCAGCCGGACGCCCATAGAACAGCTCTCGCTCCGGGAGATCGGCAGCATCCCACGTCTGCTCCGGGAGCAGCCCGCCGTTGCCCGCCATCGCCTGCATGGTGGCGGCGAGCGACCGGGCCTCATCGAGGTGCTTGGCTGCGATCGCGACGTGGGCTCGTTCCCCGGTGAGGAGCGGCCAGATCCTGCCCTGACCCGCCCCGTCGAACGGGTTCCCGTCGGGATGCTCCCCGTAGCCGTCGTCGGTGTAGCGCCGCCAGCCCGGACCAAACGGGAATCCTTCTTTCAAGGTGGCGTCGATCACTCGCAGGGTCGCCAGGATGCGGGGATCATCCGGAGCCCGCAGCCCGAACCGGACCAGGGCGAGCGCATCGGGGCTGACCACGGTGCGGGCCGGGGCGGCATCCTCGCCCGGGGGGCGGTTCTTGATCGGCACCCACCCGTCGGTGGGGGAGGCGACGCCTGCCCCGTCGGGATCCGAGGCGTCGGGGTCCGGCACGTCGGGGGCGCCGATCCGCACGTAGTAGCCGTCGATCCCGAATGTCGTCGCCAGCTCGGTGCCCGACGCGTAGCACCAGGTCTCGATGTGGGCGTTCCAGGTGTCTGCGGTGTCGCGCAGGTAGGTCGCCACCTTCGGCTCGCCGGCGTCGTCTGCCATCTCGGCGGCGACGAGCAGCGCCGCGATCTCGGTGGCGAGGGTGAACGGCGAGTAACCCCCGTCCTCCTCCCACCGGTCCTGGGAGGTGACCGGCCCGTTGCAGACCAGGTACCGGGCGGCGGATCGCACCATCGGCCAGTAGTGGTCCTGCGCCGCGGCGGCGCCGAGGGCGCCCACACTGCGGGCAAGGTCGACGAGCAGCACCGGCAACGCGGTCTCGTCCATCTGCACCCCGCCCCAGTAGGGAGTGCCGTCGAGCCAGAGATTCTGGGCCCAGTGGCCGTCGGCCTCCTGGGTGGCCCGCAGGTACGAGAGCGCCCGCAACCCGTCGGCGTGGGCGCCGATGGCGAACAGCGCCCCGGCCGCTTCCACGTGGTCGCGGGGCCAGACCAGGTGATAGCCGCCCAGATCACCGTCGCCCTTGGCGAACCCCCACGGCACCGACAGGGAGGCGATGAGGCCGCCGGGGAACGCTTTCGCCTCGTGGGTTGCCAGCACGAGCGCCGAGGCGCGGGCGACCGGATCGTGCGAATCTGGGAGGCGGATCCTCTCGCTCCATGCCCGCCAGGCGGCCCGGTAGCGGGCGAGGGCGGCGTCGAACCCGTCGCGCAGGCTGGCGACGGCGCGTTGACCCGCCTCGGCCGGCGTCGCGCCGAAGCCGAGAGCGATCGTGAAACGCCCCTCGCACGCTGCAAGGTCGGGCCTGACGGCGACCGCAACGTTGCCGTTCTCGGCCCGGTCCCACTGCCATTCCATGATGTTGTGGGTGTGGAGGTCTTGCCAGGCGTCGGATGCGCCCACGTAGCCAACCGAGCGGGCCAGCACCGGGGCCGTGGTCGCCACCGCCATCACCGAGTCGTCACGGGAGGCGTAAACGACGGGGGTGCCCTTGTACTCGTCGGTCCACGCGGTGTTTCCCTGCCCGTGGTTGGCGAGATGGGGGGCCGCCAGGAACACGAGGGTGTAGTTGCCGAGCGGCTCGTCGGCGGACGTGAACGTCACGTCGATCAGCAGGCTGGGCCGGTCCGGGTCGGTGGCGTAACGCTTGGTGATGGTGAACTCGCCGCGGGAATCTCCGGTTTCCACCCGGTAGGCGGGCACCGCCGTCTCGATGGCGCCGGTGTGGTGGGTGCCGTGGCGCTTCTCCTCGAAGAATCGGCCGTCGGGGGTCGAGACCAGGAACTCGGCGTCGCGGAGGCATGCGGTGTCGATGCGCGGGTAGTAGACCTCGTTGAGGATCCCGTGACTGAGGGTGAACCAGACGGGACTGCCGGCGCCGAGGGCGGTCCCGACCGCTTCCTTGGCGCTCGACGTCCAGCGTGGCTCGATCCCGGGGGCTCCCGGCGCGTCGGTGGTCATGGGTTCACAGTGACGTCCCGGCCATGAGAACACCGTGAGAGCACACGCCGGATTCGCAACGCTTCTCATCGTCGACTCACCTTCGAGTGACCATGATGGTGGGCGTGCAACATCTCCGGCCACGCGGCACCACGCAATCGACGGTCGGGTTGGTGGCGGTGGTCGCCGCGATCGGCGTGGTCTTCGGCGACATCGGGACCAGCCCCCTGTACGCCATCCGGGTCGCGCTCGGCACCGACGCCGCGACCGCGGTGGACACCGAGGCCGTGCTCGGCGTGCTCTCGCTCGTGTTCTGGTCGCTCGTCATCGTCATCGGGATCAAGTACCTGCTGTACGTGCTGCGGGCCGACAACGACGGCGAGGGGGGGATCCTGGCGCTCACCGCCCTCGCCGGCGGGGACTCGACCACGCGACGCGTCGCCTTCCTGGTCGCCCTCGGTGTGTTCGGCTCGGCGCTGCTGTACGGCGACGGCATGATCACTCCGGCGATCTCGGTGCTCTCCGCCGTCGAAGGCGTCGAGGTGGCGGTGCCGGGATTCCAGGCGTTCGTGGTCCCGATCACCGTCGTCGTGCTCATCCTCCTCTTCCGGGTCCAGCATCACGGCACCGCCCGGATCGGGAGGGTCTTCGGCCCGATCATGATCCTCTGGTTCGCCGTCATCGCGGGGGCGGGCGTCGGAGGGATCGTGCACCAGCCGTCGGTGCTGGCGGCGATCTCACCGAGCCACGCCGTCGGGTTCGTGGTGACCAACCGGGGCTCGGCCCTGGTGGCGATCGGCGCCATCTTCCTGGTCGTCACCGGCGGCGAGGCTCTCTACGCCGACCTCGGCCACTTCGGTACCGGTCCGATTCGCCGTGGCTGGTACACCGTCGTGTTCCCTGCCCTGCTGCTCAGCTACTTCGGCCAGGGGGCGCTTCTCCTCCACGATCCCACCGTGGACAACCCGTTCTTCGGGCTGGTGCCCCGCTGGGGGCTCTACCCGCTGGTTGCCCTCGCCACCGCCGCCACCGTCATCGCGTCCCAGGCGGTCATCTCGGGCGCCTTCTCCTTGTCCCGCCAGGCGATGCGCCTCGGCTACCTGCCCCGGATCAGGATCGACCACACCTCCTCCGATGAGGCGGGCCAGGTCTACGTGCCGTCGGTGAACAACGCGCTCATGGTGGCGACGGTGCTGCTCGTCATCGCCTTCCGCAAGTCGGAGAACCTGGCAGGGGCCTACGGGGTGGCGGTGGCGACGACGATGATGATCACGACCGTGCTCGCCCACCGGGTGGCCCGCACCCAGTGGGGTTGGCCCCGGGTGGCGGCGGCCGCCGCCACCGCCGTGTTCCTGGCCATCGACGTGGTGTTCCTCGCCGCCAACTTCCTCAAGATCCCGGCCGGTGGTTGGGTGCCGCTCGCCGTCGCCGGCGCCGTGTTCGGCGCCATGACCACCTGGCGCACCGGACGGAGCCGCCTCGGGTTGCGGATCCGGGGGCACGCCTCACCCCTGCACATGTTCGTCGAGTCGCTCGCCGACCCCGACCTGCGCCGCTTCCCCGGGACCGGCGTCGTGATGACGGGGCTGCGAGCTTCGACCCCTCCGCCGCTCGCCCACCTGATCGAGCGGGTCGGGGCGCTCCCGGAGCGGGTCATCGTCGCCACCGTCGACACCGCTTCGGTTCCTCACGTCCGCGCCCCCGACCGGGCCACCGTGGTCGACCTGGATCGGGGCATCACCCGGGTGATGCTCCACTACGGGTTCATGGATCAGGTCGACGTGCCCGCCGACCTGGAGCGGATCAAGGAGCGGCTCGATGCCGCCGACATCGACGACGCCACCTACTACGTGGGGCACATCACCGTGGTCCCCGGCCGCCGTCCCGGCATGGCCGGGTGGCGACAGCATCTCTACGCCGTCATGGACCGCAACGAGGCGGCCCCGATCGGGATCTTCCGGCTCCCCCGCGAACGGGTGATCGAGATCGGCATGCAGGTCGACGTCTGATCTGTCCGCGCCCGAGCCGCCTTCGTCGCCGGGGACGTCCTGGCAGAATGCTGCCGTGCCTGCAGAGTCACAGCCAGCCGGCGGCGACGCATCCCGGTCGGTCGGGCTGCTGGGCGCCGTCGCCATCGGGATCGGCGGCATGGTGGGCGGCGGCATCTTCGCCGTGCTCGGGGTGGTCGCCACCGACGCCGGAGGCGGGGCCCCACTGGCGTTCCTGTTGGCAGGCTTGGTGGCGCTGCTGACGGCCTCCTCGTACGCGGTGCTCTCGGTCGCCTACCCGTCCCGGGGTGGCAGCGTGGTGTTCGTCGATCGGGTGTTCGGGGTCCACCTCGTCACCGGGGCGCTCAACAACCTGCTGTGGTTCGGCTACCTGGTGACCTTGTCGCTCTACGCGGCGGCGTTCGCCAACTACGCCGCCACGTTCTTCACCTCCGGGAGTTCCACGCCGGTCTGGCTGCATCACCTCCTCGTCACCGTC